>JASFZJ010000093.1:0-10482 GCA_045267865.1 Sulfurovum sp.
CATCATCAAATCTCTACTCTCTTTGAGGCATTTGATGATGCAAAAAAAGAGTTTGGATATAAAGGTAATTTTCAAGCTGTATTTCCTCTTAAAGTTAATCAATTTCCTAATTTTATTAACTCTCTTATAGATGTATCTAAAAAATATAACTATGGACTTGAAGCTGGTAGTAAAGCAGAGCTTGTTATCGCTATCACTAAGACACCTATTGGCTCACCGATTACAGTTAATGGATTTAAAGATAAAGAGCTTATTTCATTATGTTTTATCGCTTCTAAAATGGGGCATAATATTACAGTTACCATAGAGGGATTGGGTGAGTTAGAGTCTATTATTCAAGTTAATAAGGAGTTTAATAGAGATAGTAAAACTCCTATTATACCTAAGATTGGATTACGGATACGGCTTCATAGTTCTGGTATTGGGATATGGGCAAAGAGTGGTGGATATAACTCTAAATTTGGTATGACCTCTACAGAGATTTTGGATGCTTATGATATGCTCAAAAAGTATAATCTTCTACCTCAACTATGGATGATACATTTTCATATAGGCTCACAGATGGGTGATATAGGACCACTCAAAAAGGCTCTTCGAGAAGCAGGAAATATATATGCAGACCTCAAAAATCGTGGTGCAGATGCGTTGGGTGCTATTAATATCGGTGGAGGACTTGCCTTAGAGTATAGCCAACACAAGGGCAATGAAGATAGAAATTATTCTCTCAAAGAGTTTGCTAATGATGTTATCTATCTTATGCAGACAATTGCCAAAAGCAAAGGTGTGGATGAGCCTGATATATTTACAGAGTCAGGGAGATTTATCGCAGGGACTCATTCGGTGCTTATCGCTCCTGTATTGGAGCTTTTTTCACAAGAGTATCACGAGAAGAGTCTAAGACTAAAAAAGATAAACCCTCCACTTATAGAAGAACTTTATGACTTATTTAAAAATATAACACGAACTAATGCAAAAGAGTATCTTCACGATGCACTTGACCAGATGGAGAGCCTTTTGACTCTTTTTGATTTGGGATATATAGACCTTGAAGACCGTTCTAATACCGAAATATTGGTTAATCTTATTATCAAAAAGGCAATATTTTTACTTTCAGATGAGGATACAGATGAACTTAAAAAACTCCAACACCGTATCCAAGAGAAGTATTTAGTTAATTTCTCAGCATTTCAGTCATTGCCTGATTTCTGGGGTTTAGCACAGCAGTTTCCTATCGTACCTCTTGATAGATTAGATATTAAGCCTACCAATCCTGCTAGTATTTGGGATATAACTTGTGATAGTGATGGTGAGATAGAATTTAATCGTGATTTGCCTCTCTATCTGCATGATATAGACTTAGATGAGGATGATTACTTTTTGGGATTTTTTCTTACAGGTGCATATCAAGAGGTATTGGGTATGAAACACAACCTATTTACACATCCTACAGAAGCTGTAATAGAGTTTGATGAAGATGGAGAGTACCATATATCAAATCTTATTAAAGCTCAAAGTCTTATGGATATTTTAGATGATTTAGACTATGATACTTATCTTATAGATAAGCGACTAAAATATCTAATTGAGGAGTCTAAGATGATAAATAGTGAAGAAAAAAGAGAACTTTTGGGTAAACTTTATCTATATTTAAGTGAAAATAGTTATCTTAAGACTATTCAATCTATAGATGAGGAGAGTGTACGTGAACATATTTAGTCTAATAAAAGAGGATTTTTTGAATGTAAAACAGAATGACCCTGCTTTGCATTCGACATTTGAACTATTTTTTAACTACCCAGGGCTTTGGGCTTTGGCATTTCATAGAATTGCCCATTGGTTATATAATAGAGGATTGAGATTTCTACCTCGATTTATCTCTGCTATCTCTAAATTTTTAACTGTAATAGATATACATCCTGCTGCTTCATTTGGACGAAGAGTTTTTATTGACCACGGCATAGGAGTAGTTATCGGTGAGACAGCGATAATTGGTGATGATGTAATTATATATCAGCAAGTAACGCTAGGAGGGGTAAGTACCACCAAAGGCAAGAGACACCCAACGCTAGAAAATCGTGTCGTTATTGGGGCAGGTGCGAAGATATTGGGAAATATAACTATAGGTGAGAACTCAAAAGTGGGTGCAAACTCTGTAGTAGTCAAAGATGTACCACCAGATTCAACTGCTGTAGGTATCCCTGCTAGAGTCCTAAAGAGAGGATATGATAAAACACCTCTAAGCCATAATAAAATACCAGATGTCAATAAAGAGATATTTGAATATCTATTAAAGAGAATAAAACTATTAGAAGAGGCTCTACCAGAGACAAAAAAGGCAAATATCAAAGAGAAAGATGATGAGTTAGAGGAGTTATATACAAACTTTATCCATAGTATGGATTAATTGGCTATATAACTCTCATATTTTAGAATAATTTGATAAAATAACACAATTAATTTAAAGGCAGATTTATGTTTGGCATTGGTTTTACAGAGTTACTTCTTATCTCTATTGTAGGAATACTATTTTTGGGTCCTGATAAACTCCCTCAAGCATTCGTTGAGGTAGCAAAGTTTATCAAAGGTGTCAAAAAGACAATAGGAGATGCGAAGAGTTCCCTTGAAGAGGAGCTAAATATAGCAGAACTCAAAGAAGAGGCGTTGGGTTATAAACAAAAACTTGATGAGGCAACTGATGAGTTGAAGAATTTTAAAAATATAAGCTTTGATGATTTTGATGATATAGATTATGATTCAAAAACTACACCAAAGCCACAAACTAGCCCAAAAGCAGACCCTTACGCACAAGCCCCACGAGAGATTAATACTCCAATAGCTGATGAGGTCGTAGCCACACAGGTAGAAGCAAAGAGTGATTTGGTAACATTTACTAAAAAAAGTAAAGATGATATATTAAAAGTAGATATAAAAAAAGAGGAAGCAAAAAATGTTTGATAATATAAAACCTCATCTAATAGAGCTTCGTAAGAGATTAGGATTATCTGTATTATCTGTATTTGTGGCTTTTGTTATCGCATTTATATTTCATGAGATATTACTAGAGTGGATAACAGCCCCACTTAATGAAGCACTTGAACAAGTAGCCCACTTATCCAAAAAAGCAGCTGATGGAATGGTTACCACGCATCAAGTCGGAGGTGCATTTTTTGTAGCGATTAAGGTCTCATTTTTTGCAGGACTTCTTGGAGCTATGCCATTTATTCTGTACCAAATTTGGCTCTTTATCGCCCCAGGATTGTATAATAATGAGAAGAAGATGGTTATACCTTTTGTAGTGGGTGGCTCTGTGATGTTTTTTGTGGGTGTGATGTTCGCTTACTATATAGTTACACCTTTTGGATTTCAGTTTCTTATTACTTTTGGTTCTTTTCTATATACTCCTCTTATCAATATAGAAGATTATGTAGGGTTTTTTACCAAAATTATGATGGGCTTTGGGATAGCCTTTGAGCTTCCTGTATTTGCATATTTCTTGGCAATTTTAGGACTTATAACAGATAAGACACTCAAAGATTTTTTTAAATATGCTGTACTTATTATATTTGTATTAGCTGCGTTACTTACACCACCTGATGTATTAACACAGTTGCTTATGGCGATACCTCTAATAATCCTCTATGGTGCTTCTATTTTGATAGTAAAAGTAGTCAATCCTCATATAGAAGATGATGATGCAGAGTGAGTTATTAACAGCAAATTATGATTATAATCTCCCATCTCATCTTATAGCCTCTACTCCTGTATATCCAGCAGATGAGGCGAAGCTACTCGTTTATGATAGGAAAAATGATACTATCACGCATACAAAATTTAAGTATCTTCTTGACTTTATTCCAAAAGAGTGTGCTATAGTTATTAATGATACAAAAGTGATAAAAGCACGGATATTTGGAAATAAGAGAGGTGTTGATAATGTACAAGGTGGCAGAGTAGAGCTTCTATTTAATAAGCCTTTGAGTGCTGATACATTTTTGGTATTTATTAGAGGTAGAGTAAGAGTTGAGAGTGAATTGTTTTTTGATGATGATTTGGTAGCCACGGTTATATCACTTAATGATGATGGGTCTAGGGTTGTTAAATTTGCTCACAGAGGCGAAGATATTCGTTTTGAAGAGCTTGTGCTTGTGCTTGATAAGATAGGTCATATTCCTCTTCCTCCATATATCCATAGAGAAGACAATAGTGATGATGAGCGAGATTATCAGACACTTTTTGCCAAAAATGCAGGAGCAGTAGCAGCTCCAACAGCATCTTTGCATTTTACACCAGAGCTTTTTGAGATAATGAAAGAGCAGCACACTCTAGCCCAAATTACTCTTCATGTGGGAGCTGGTACATTTAAACCTGTGGAAGCAGAGCAGATATTAGACCATCTAATGCACTCTGAGTATTTTGATATACCAAAAGATACACAAAAGTTATTAGATAGCGATAGAGAAATTTTAGCTATTGGGACAACAGTTACAAGAGCTATAGAGTATTATATACGAACAGAAAAAACCCAAGGAGAGTGTGATTTGTTTTTAAATCCATCTAATTTACCAAAGAGAGTAAACCATCTACTTACCAATTTTCATCTACCTAAAAGTACACTTATTATGTTGGTTTCTGCTTTTGTGGGGAGAGAGAAAACACTAGAACTATATGAAGAGGCGATAAGAGAAGAGTATAGATTTTTCTCTTATGGCGATGGGATGTTAATATTATGAGAAAACTATTATATTTATTATTTATAGTAGCTTTAATGATTGGTATAAGTGGTTGTAAACCATCACCTCACCCCAAAAATCCAAATTATAAGATAAAGAAACCTAGTGTAAAGTATAAAAAAGCAAATAAAAAGAATTTATCTAAGATGGTAAAAAAGCTTCAAGGCAGACCTTATGTATGGGCAGAAGAGGGACCAAACTATTTTGACTGTTCAGGATTTACCTACTATATGTATGGAAGTATGGGTATAAATATCCCTAGAGTTGCTAGAAATCAAGCAAAATGTGGAGAAAAAGTAGAAGTAGCTAATTTGATATATGGAGATTTGATATTTTTTGATACAGATAAGAGACCAAGAGGCAAGATAACACATGTGGGTATGTATCTAGGAAATGGTTGGTTTACTCATGCAAGTACCACCAACTATGAGATAGAGTATTCCAATCTCAATACCTCAAAGTATTATAAAGAGAGACTTAGAATGTGTAGAAGGTATCTACCTCAAAAAACTATTATTAAATTAGCCCAAAATAGTAATAGTAAGCTGAAGCCATGGAGTGTAAAAAAGAGTACAAATATACTCAATATGGATAAAAAATCACAATCAGAGCTAATAAAAAGAATGTACAATAAAAATTTACTATAGAATATAGATACTCACGATATATACACAAACCTCGTATATAATGCTTGATAATTAAATAAAGGATTTCAAATGAAGAAAATAGCTTTACTTATCACCATCTCAATGTTATGTGGTATCTCTCTATATGCAGAAAGCAATAGAGACCATTATAATAATATGAGTGATCAATATAGAACAGGTTCAGATACAGATAGAACTAGAGATAGAAGTAAGAGAGATAGAGGTGATAGAGATAGAAAAAAAAGAGATAGAGGTGATAGAAGTAGAGGTAGAGATAAAACAACTACTAGAGACACTACAATAATAGATACTCCAAATACAAGAGTAACTATAGATACTCCTGTTACTATAGATAGAACGAGAACATATACTCGTCCTATAGATACAAGAACAACTCCTACTTATAATAATAGATATACTCGTTCAAGAGATTACAATAGATATAACTCTCATCAAGATAGAAGAGAGAGAAGAAGAGTTAAAAGAGAGAAAATAAGACGACAGATATTAAGAGAAGAGAGGAGAGAGAGAAGAAGAGTTAAAAGAGAGAAAATAAGACGACAGATATTAAGAGAAGAGAGAAGAGATAGAAGAAGAGTTAAAAGAGCAAGAGAGAGGATGCGAGAAGAGAGGATAAGACAAGAAATAATAAGAGAAGATAGAATAAGGGCAGAGTTACGCCGTAGAGATAGAAGAGAACAAAACAGAATGTATTCAAATTCATCAAGATATTAAAAAAAGGATTAAAATGAAATATTTCACTAACATAACTAAGATAATTACGGCAATATCAATATGTACTCTATTTGTTACTAGTATAGAGGCTAATCAAGATAGAGAGTATTATAAACAGCTCAAAGATACATATAAAGTTCCTGTGTCTGGTGATAAATACTACTATTCAGAAGCAGAAAAAAAAGCTTATGAAGAGAGACTTATTGAAGAAGAGGTACAAAAAAGAGTAGAAGAACGAGAGTTAGTAAGACTCCAAGAGGCAAAAGATAAACGGATTGCTAAACAAATTCGTGAGAAAAAATTGGCAAAAAAAATAGAAAAAGAGCTAAAAATACAAAAAGAGGTTGAGCGAAGAGAGAGAATAAAAGATGAAGAAGCTCTTAGAATACAATTAGAAAAAGAGAGACTCGAAACTGAGGCATTTAATCTAAAACTAGAAAAAAAGAGACTTAGAAGAGAGAGACTAAAAAGAGAAAGACTTGAAAATGAACGAATTGAAAATGAACGAGTTGCACTAGAGATAGAAAAAGAGGAGAATGCAAAACGAGAGATAGAACAAGAGAGACTTCGAATTGCTGATGAGTTAAAATTAGAGGAGAAAAGACAAAAACGAGAAGATGAGAGAGTAGAGAGAGAGATTAGAATAGCCAAAGATATAGCAAGAGCAGAAGAGAACAAAAGAGCTAGACTAGAGAGAAAGAGAGCTAAAAGATTAGAGCGACAAAGAATAAAAGAGCAGTTAAGAAGAGAAGAGATTAGAAAACAGAGAAGAATGGATAGACGAGAGAGAAGATATAGAGGTTTTTATGATAATAGAAGAAACTACTATGGACGTTTTGACCGTAATGGATATTACCTAAATAAGAGATACTATAATTATGATAGATTTTATAGATATCAAGATAGAAAAAGAGCTAAAAGTAGAAGAGATGTGAGAAGAGATAGAAGAAGAGAGTATAGACGAGACAGAAGAAGAGACCATAGAAGATATTAGTAAAATATGAAATTAGCTTCTGTAGATGTAGGTCTCAAACGAATAGGTGTTGCTATCTGCTTAGATGGTAGCATTGTGATACCACTCAATGCAATAATGCGTAAAAATAGAAATCAAGCCTCTAAAGAGGTGAGAGAATTTCTAATAGAGTGGGAGATAGAGAAACTCATAGTAGGACTTCCAAAAGATGCCCGAAGTAGTGAAGAGATGGAGAGAAGAATAAAACACTTTGTCTCACTCTTAGAGCTTTCTATTCCTATAGCTTATCAAGATGAGCAGAGTTCAAGTATAGAAGCTAAAGAGCTAACAATGGGAGTTTTTAAGCATAAAAAAGATGGTAAAATAGACTCCATCGCTGCGAAAATAATATTAGAGAGATATTTATTATATACAAAATTGGAGATGCTTCATATTTGAGAAAAGTAGTTTACACTTTACCTACAAAGGGCAACCACATGGGATTTGCCCCTAATTAAGAAATGTGTAGGTTGGGTATCACCCAACAATTAACGCTATAATGGGCTATACATATTGTTTGGCAGTGCCAAACCTACACATAAAAAAGCTTATTTCATTAGCATTATTCCTAAAAAAGTGTAAACTACTAATGATGGTTACTCAAAATTGTCATCTACCAAATAATAATACACAATCACCACAAATCAAAACATAAAAGAGAGTATATGAGATTAGATAAATATCTAGTAGAAGAGAGTTATTTCCAAAGCCGTAACCGTGCCAATGAAGCGATAAAAAGTAAAAAGGTAAAAGTAGATGGGAAAGTAGCCAAAGCATCCACTCCTATAAATGAAACATCATTCATAGAGGTAGAAGATGAGAAGTTTTATGTAAGTAGAGCAGGGCGAAAACTAGAGAGCTTTTTAGATGACTATCCTATTGAAATAAGTAATAAAGTAGCATTAGATATAGGTTCATCTACTGGTGGATTTGCACAGATAGTATTAGAAAGAGGTGTAGAGTCTCTAGCGTGTGTAGATGTAGGTAAAAAGCAATTACATATTTCTATCAAACAAAATAAAAAAGTATCTATATATGAAGAGACAGATATAAGAGCATTTCAGAGTGATAAAAACTTCACTCTTATAACTTGTGATGTATCATTTATCTCTATACTCAAAATCATAGAAGATATAGATAAATTAGCACAAACAGATACTGATATAATAATACTCTACAAGCCACAATTTGAAGTGGGTAAAGATGTCAAGAGAGATAATAAAGGTGTAGTACAAGATGCTGATGCTATAGCAAGACGAAAAGAGGAGTTTGAAGCCAAAGCAGTTGAGTTAAACTGGAGACTAAAAGAACAAGCCCCATCTAAACTTAAAGGTAAAGATGGGAATTTAGAGTATCTATATTGGTTTATAAAACTATAATTAGCATTGCATTTATTATAATATAGTATAATTCAAACAAAAAAAGAGCCTTTATGACACCTATTATGAAATATTTTCAGACAATCACGCAGATACCTCACTGTAGTAAAGAGGCACAAAAGTTATTTGAGTTTTTTGTTGGTTTTGCCAAAGCTAGAGAGTATAGCGTAGATATTGATGATGTCAAAAATATTCTTATCTCCAAAGGTAACCCTACTCTATGCCTCCAAGCTCATTATGATATGGTCTGTATGGGTAAAGCTCCACAGATTGAGACGTATGAAGAGGATGGTTGGCTCAAAGCTAAAGATAGCTCACTAGGTGCTGATAATGGTATCGCTCTTGCTATGATGATGGAGCTTATGGATAGAGGTGAAGAGTTGGAATTTTTGCTCACTTCTGATGAAGAGATAGGGCTTATTGGTGCAAATAATTTAGCATTTGAGCTTCAAAGTAAATATATGCTCAATCTCGATAGTGAAGATGAAGCAGAGGTATATATCGGCTGTGCAGGTGGTGTTGATATTAGTGCATCCAAACAAGATAGTTATATTGATGGTGAGGGGCAATGTTATGAAGTGGCTGTCAAAGGGCTAGTAGGTGGACACTCAGGGGTAGATATAGATAAAGATATTCCCTCTGCTATAAAGGTATTAGGTGCATATCTCAAAGCCAATGAGGTAACACAACTCTCTAGCATATACGCAGGAGAGCGACACAACTCAATCCCTGCTAATGCTATAGCTATAGTCTATAGTACAGAGGCACTTCAAAATGCTGATATGGTAAAAATTAGACTTTTACAAGAGACTCCTCAAATACTTAGCGAGGGAAGCAAAGTTATAGATATGATAGATGCCTTTAAGCACGGTGTACACTCATATAATAAAGCTCTTAATATGCCTTATGTAAGTATCAATCTAGCAATTATTAATACTGATGAAAAAGGTGGTATCGTGATAGATACAAGTGCAAGAGCGATGGATACAAAGAAGCTTGAACTCCTTGCCACAAAAAAAATCAATTTTTTTAAGTCTTATGGATTTGATATATCCCTCAATGATAAATATCCTGCATGGAAGCCTGATGTAAGTGAATTTACAAATCTAGTAAGCAAACAAGTAGAGAGTGTATTTGGAGAGACTCAAATGAAAGCGATACATGCAGGATTAGAGTGTGGAGTGATAGCCAAAAAATATCCAAATATCAAATTTGCCTCAATTGGTCCAAATATAAGATACCCTCATTCAACTAGAGAGATGGTAGAATTGGCATCTGTTGAGAAGACTTTTGAGGTGGTTGAGAGGGTTATTGAGGTAGTTAAGGGTTAAGATGAAGAAACTATATTTTTTAAATTATCTTAACTTTTGGAGTGGAATAAGATAATTGTATTGACTTTTGTGGTATTATAAACTTTATTGAAGGTATGATTTTGGAACAGAAACTAATAGAACAATTTTCTAAATATAATAAAAAAGACCTATATTTATGGCTCATTGTATCAATGATACATCCTTCTAATCAGAAATTTGGAATGAGATATGAATTACTTATTCATACGCTTATTTCTATTGAAGAAAATAAATTTTTACATGAAACATTAACAAAAGAAAAATTTGAAGAATTTATATCTTGGTTTGAAAAAGAATATTCTAATTACTTTATAATGATGGAAGATTTTGAAGTATTTAAACAGACTAAATTAATACCACTTTTTTTAGATGGGAAAAAGTATTATTTTTTTTATGGTTCTCTTGAGCGACCTTATGAATTTATAAAACAATTTTATGAAATTGTTTTTTCAACAAATATAGAAGAATTAAATAATATAAAGAATGAATTTTTATCTTCATTACAACGACAAACAGATATTTTAAATAGATTAGTTAAAGATAATGAATCTGAAACTGTAAATATGTATATTCCATCTTTAAATTTTTTCAATCAATATAAATCTTTTTTTAAAGTCCAAAATATAA
>JASFZJ010000094.1:0-22973 GCA_045267865.1 Sulfurovum sp.
ATTACGGTAGACCTACTACCATCTTCTTTATAGCATAGCTAATGCAATCCTCCTAAATTACTTTAGTTGTTACGCCTTCTTGGCACACCCTGACCCCTAACGCTTTGACCCCTAACGCTTTCCTACACTCCTCACCCTATTCTTTGCTCTCTTTATCACACTCTCATCATCTGCCATATCTAGCCATCTAAACTTCTGTCCACTCTGTTTTTTGCCGTCTAGTATATCTCCACTATCTCGAAATTTTAAATCTAACTTGGCTATATCAAATCCATTTAGGGTATTGGTAAATCTCTCTAATCTAAAGATATTGGAGTCGTTTGAGTAGAGGTAACACCAGCTTTTGAGTCCATTTCTACCTACTCGTCCTCGCAACTGATGGAGTGTGGCTAGTCCCAATCTCTCTGCACCGACAATTACTATGAGCGTAAGGCGTGGTAGAGATATGCCGACCTCTACTACTGTGGTGGCTAATAGTAGGTCTCCCTTTTCTCTAAACTCTACTAATACTTCCTCTTTTTGTTTATCTTTGCCGTGGGTGACATAGACATTTTCAAATCGCTTCTTCCAAAATTCACTGCTCTCTTCTAATGATTGATATGGTATCGCACTACTCTGTTCTACTAGTGGATATATGATAAGCACTTGGTGGTTTTGGGCTATTTCTGCTTTGATATGAGTGAGAAGATTTGAAAAATCATCTCTCGTTATGGTGAGGCTTGTTACATCTCTCTCAAATGGTGTGGTGGTGATAAGGCTCACATCTAAAAGCTCTGAATCCATCATCGCTTGTGTTCGTGGTATTGGTGTAGCTGAAAACTGTATAAAATGAGGCTTTTTGCCCTCACTACTCATTAGAGTTTCAAGTGTTTGCCTCTGTTTTGTACCAAAACGGTGCTGTTCATCTACCATTACAAGAGAGGCTTGTGGTAAATCTTCTTTAAATAACAGAGCGTGAGTTCCGATAATAAAATCAGCCTCACCATAATCTTTCTGCTTCTTACCTTGCATTACAAGTACAATCTTGATATAAGAGGGCAGAAATTTGGTAGCCTCATCAAAAAGTTGTAGTGCCAAAAGCGAAGTGGGTGCCATAAGGATACTTTTGTGAGGATATGCCAACATCATAGATGCCAACATCACCATAGTCTTACCAGAGCCGACATCACCGACCACCATTCGCTTGGAGGCTATATCCTCTTTTGATATATCTATTTTGATTTGAGCTATCACCTCAGATTGCTCTTTGGTAAGCATAAATGGAAGTGAAGCTATAAACTCTGTTATATCCCCATTCAATCCTCTAATCGCAGGGAAATTTGCCCTTTTGCCTCGTAGCTTTTTGATATGATTATACGCCTCTATAAACTTCAATACATCTACTATATCAGGCTTCATATCCTTATCATTGTATATATCGTTCATAGATTTAGGGAAATGTAGATGAATAAGAGTTGATACCTCTTTGCTATCCAAACCCTCATTAAAGAGATTTTGTTCATTGATATAACACTCCATAAGGGAGCTTATCTCTCTCTCTTTGAGAGGGGTTTTGTATCGTGGTATGATTTTGCCCACCTCTTTGATAGAACGAGGTTGAGGCATTTGCAAATAGCCTCTATACTCTGTGAGTTTACCTTGTATAATATGGCTCGTGCCAACTGCAAAAAGCTTATGATGATAAGGAGTCACACGAAAAAAGGTAGAAAAGAGCTTCCTAGCAGATGCCGTGAGAAGGAAAGTAACTTTAAGTTTTCCAGAAGTGATATTAGTATCTATCACTTTAGCTTCAGCCGTCACCACCGTACCAATGTCAAGTCTAGTAGAGAGAGTCGTATCACTATAAGATATAGGAACTAATAACGCCAAATCAAGAAAGCTATAGATTTTAAGTTTTGTAAAAAGTTGTTTTGCCTCTTGCATTATATTCCTTTATTTTTATAAAATTTAATAGACTTCTTATTTGCGTTCTAGCTTAAGAGATTAAAATATCAACTACTCAAAAACATCAGCCAACTCTATATCCAATCCAAAACACTCAATAGATAATTTATCCTCTTCTCCATAGGCTCTATCGTAGATATATTTATCATCTTTGAGTATAAATTTATCTACTGTCCTAAAATCACTATTGACCAAAAAATACTCTCTTATGCCACTTTGTTCATATAAATCTTTTTTGATGGTTTTATCTTTGTATGCCGTGGAGGGTGAGAGGACTTCAAATACTGCACAAGGCAAACTCTCCTTATCACAAAATAGCATAACATCAGGTTGGACTACACTTATATTATTGTTTATTATCAATTTTATATCAAAAGGAGCAACTCTAGGGAAGCATTTTTTATCCTCTTTTGTAACTGTTTTAAATATAAAAAATATATTGCCTACAATATCTTGATGCACAGCACTCGCTCCTGCCATCATATATATATCACCCCAAATCAACTCAACTCTACTCTCTGTGGAGTTATCTATATCCAAATAATCCTCATAGCTATAGTCATCTAGTTTAAGTGCCTCATCCATTATAAATCCTTTATCTTTATGAAATTTAATTATATCATAGAAAGGGATTAAAATAACTAATGTTATACTTCTACACCAAAGAATAGGGGTAGTAGTGATGAAAATATTTATAGAGATACCAAGTTGGCTCGGAGATGCTGTTATGACTACCCCTGCTATTGAGAATATAATAGTGACATATCCAAATGC
This sequence comes from Sulfurovum sp., assembly GCA_045267865.1. Taxonomy (GTDB): domain Bacteria; phylum Campylobacterota; class Campylobacteria; order Campylobacterales; family Sulfurovaceae; genus Sulfurovum. The sequence goes on from JASFZJ010000094.1 coordinate 2,719, forward strand.
TAAGCTTATTATATTTGGCTCATTTGTATCTACAAGACTATTTTTACATCATCCAAATCTATCAAAAATTATAGTTGATGATAGCAAAAAAGAGGGCTTTCGTTATTTTAATCTATATAAATTAGCAAAAAGTGTTGGAGATATAAATTTAGCTTTTAGCTTTCGTCAAAACTTTACTACCAAATATCTACTATTTTTTATCAACTCTCCATACAAATATATCTATTCAAGATATACAAACAATGAGCTTCATCAAGTCATTCGTTATAATGATTTTATAAATCACTCTCTCAAAATGAACACTAAACCATCATCTCTAAAGATATACAAATCACAAATAACTATAACCAAAAACAGACCTATACTAGGGATAAATGCAGGAGCTACTTATGGAAGTGCTAAGAGGTGGTATCCCTCAGAGTTTGCCAAAGTGGCTATCGCGTTATCTAAGCAATATGACATAATCCTATTTGGTGGAGCTGGAGAGAAGCCTATCGTAGATGAGATAGAACAACTATTAATAGAGTCTAATATCACAGCCTACCAAAATCTAGTAGGCAAAACCTCTGTAGAGGAGCTAATAGCGCATATTTCAAACCTTGACCTATTTATCACCAATGACTCTGGTCCTATGCACATAGCAGGAGCATTTGATATCAAGACGGTAGCGATATTTGGACCTACTAAACATATAGAGACGCACCAATGGAGTAATAAAAATGAGATAATAATTAGAAAAGATATGGAGTGTAGCCCTTGTATGAAGAGAGTATGCCCTCTCAATCACCACGACTGTATGAAACTTATTAAGGCTGGTGATGTATTGGAGAGGATTAATCATTAATTACTTCGTTCCCACAATTTTGTGAGAATGCATAACTCTATTTAAGTAACCCTAATGCAAAAAGTGTCTAACAGTCGTAAAATATAACGCTATTCCATGCTCATTAGAAGCTTCGATAACTTCGTTGTCTCTGATACTTCCCCCTGGTTCGATTATCGCTTTTATTCCTGCTGTTGCTGCTGCATCGATACTATCACGGAAAGGGAAAAAGGCTTCACTTGCCATTGCACTTCCACTTACATCTAGTCCCATCTCTTTGGCTTTTTTCAAGGCACACCCCGCTGCATCAACTCTACTTGTCATTCCCATTCCTACAGCTACCATTGCAGAATCTTTGACATATACTACACAGTTTGATTTAGTTAATCCTGCTACTTTCCATGCTATCTCTAAATCTTTCATCTCTTGTTCACTAGCAGTTAGAGTTGATTGTAGTTTTGCATTTTTTACTTCATTGTCACAGATACAGTCGCTATTTTGATATACAAATCCACCATCTACATGTTTGAAGTCGTGAGAGTCTTTGCTCATTACTAGTTTTGTGCCACCTTGTGCAAATACTTTCAGTCTTTTTTTCTTGGCAAATACTTCTAGTGCTTCAGGCTCAAAATCACTAGCCATTACCACTTCTAAAAATATCTCGTTCATCTTAAGAGCTAACTCTTTTGTTACGATACCATTAACAGCCACAACACCACCAAATGCAGATATTGGGTCACATTTAAGAGCCTCTACATAAGAGTTAAGAAGTGTACTTTTGAGTGCAAAACCACAAGGATTACCGTGTTTTACGATACATACAGCATTCTCGTTCCCAAAGCTAGAAGCTATCTTTAATGCTCCATTTACATCATTTATATTATTAAATGAGGCTTCACCTTGAAGCTGTTTGAAGTTGTTTGTAAAGTGATTATCAAACTCATATAATGCACCTTGTTGATGAGGATTTTCTCCATATCTTGTTTGAAAAGATTTTTTACCTGTGATAAATTGATACTCACCAAACCCATTATTAAACCTACCATTCATATAGTTGGCTATCATCGCATCATAAGAGGCTGTATGCTCAAAAGCTTTTATCATTAAGCCTCTTCTAAACTCTAAACTATCTTCTTTGGATGCAATCGCACCCAATACACCATCATAATCGCTAACATCAGTAACGATAAGAACATCTTGGAAGTTTTTGGCAGATGAACGAACCATAGTTGGTCCTCCAATATCGATATTTTCGATAATCTCTTCAAAATCTTCTGTGCGTTCGATAGTCTCTTTAAATGGATAGAGGTTTACACATACAAGGTCTATACCCTCTACACCTAGCTCTTTGGCTTGTGCTACATGAGCTTCGTCGCCTCGCTTGTACAAAATACCACCATGAACAAAAGGATTAAGAGTCTTAACACGCCCCTCAAAACACTCTGGAAATTTTGTCACTTCATCTATCTCAATTACTTTTACACCTGCTTCATTGAGTTTTTTATATGTACCACCTGTAGAGATAATATCCCAACCCAAATCTTCCAATCCTTTGGCAAACTCTACTATTCCAGACTTGTCACTTACACTCAATAATGCTCTCATATTTCACCTTTTATAATTTGAACCGTATTATAACAAAAGGAGACTTTATTTATAAGATTATCAAAAGATGAAGAAGTGTGGCTTCAGCCCAATGCCAATGAAATAAGAAATTTGTAGGTTGGGTATCACCCAATAATTAACGCTATAATGGGCGATACATGTTGTTTGGCAGTGCCAAACCTTGTATAATGCAAATAAGAAAAAAAGCTTAATTCAATTAGGAAAAATAAGATTTTTGTGGCTAAATTTGGGGTTTTGGTTGATTTATGGGGAATGACTGTTTGTCGGGGGTAGAGTTAATCACGGAATAATCCTCTTTTGCAAAATTTTGATAAGTGTCATAGCGATTAAAATCTCAAATATACTGGCTAAAATAAGCTGATAGTATGTGAGCAGGTCTATAAGTTTGGTCTCATATCCTATAGTGGCAACGGCTACAAGGAGTGTGAGAGGCATAGAGAGTGAGAGTGCGACAAGTAAAGCATCTCGTGAGCCACTGATTGTTTTGAGTACAATGGCTGAGAATACTCTTGATAAAATCATCAATACGGTAATTAGTAACGCTCCTGATACGACTCCATCAAGTAGCAAGGCTTTGATGTCAAATGATGCTCCTACATGGATAAAAAAGAGTGGTACTAAAAATCCAAATCCTAAGCTTGACATCTTATCTTCTAGCTGTTTTTCGTGGTGGAAAAATGCTGAAATGGCGATACCTGCGATAAATGCACCTAGAGCAACTTCAAGGTTTAGAAACAACATTACAGCTATTAGTATAAAAAATAGAGCCATAGAGAGCCGTATATCTTGTGAAGATGTATCGATTTTTGGGATGAGTGTCTGTTTGATTTCAGGAAACCACCAAAACATAAGTTGTAGCGTCTTATATAGGATATAAATTACTGATATAAAGAGTGCTAAGTAGCCTATTTTTATAAGAAGATTGATATTAAATCCTGTGGTGATAGCTGCATCAAATACCGTAAGTGTGGTGATACTCAATATCTCACCCAATACTCCTGCTATAAATGCCAACTGTATCCATGGCTCCTCTTTGCCATAGACTTTGGAGAGTGTGGCTAGAAGTCCTATGGAGATAAGAGGCATAGAGATGATTACCACAGCATTAAGCTCAAATATAAAACCAAATATACCTGCAAATGCTCCAATGAAAAACAGGAATATAACGGATTTTTGGATAACGGATTTGGGACTATTAATAAGCTGTTTCAAATCTACCTCCATACCTGCTAAAAACATTAGATATAAAAAGCCAACTTCTGCAATTAGTGAGAAGTATTGACTATGTCCGATAAGTCCAAAATAGGCTACAACAGAGCCTAATATAATCTCAACAGAGGGAATAGGTAGTCGTAAAAATTTGGAAATATAAGGACTAATCCATATCAGTAGTGATAGGGTTAGTATCAGAGTTATATTACTATCTATGGCATTGTGTGGCAATGGTGTATCCTAATTTTTTAATTATATCTCTATCTCTGTTAGCTTTTTCGCCTTTGGTCGTGAGGTAATCACCAATAACGATAGCATTCGCTCCTGCTTCAAACATAAGGTTTTCATTTTGACTAAAAACCAACTCTCTTCCACCTGCAACCATTATCATAGCCTCTTCTCCTATAAGATGACGAGCTTTTTTGATTATCTCTGTGGCTTCTGCTAACTCTATATCTCTTGTCTTGATTGGTAGTGCAGGATTTGGATGATAGAAATTAAGAGGAGTCGATTGTGGAGAGAGTGAAGCGATGGAGTCAAGAAGACTATCTCTATCTTCAAGAGTCTCACCCATACCAAATATCCCTCCACAACATAGTGCTAACCCAACTGATTTAACACTCTCACAAGTCTCATATCTCTCTTCCCAAGGGTGTGTTGAGCAAATCTCTTTATAGTACCGTTCCGATGTCTCTAGGTTATGATTATAGCTATCTATTCCACTCTCTTTGAGATATTTTAGCTGTTCTCTGTTGGCTGTACCATTACATGCTATCAGATTTATATCTTTTATCTCTTCTTTAATAGCTCTTGCAGTTTTGGCTACAAATTCTGTTTTTTTATCATCTAGCCCTTTTCCTGCTGTGACAAGACAATATCCCAATGCACCCATTGATTTGGCTTTTTTAGCTTCTTCTACTATTACTTCAATTGATTTATAATTATATCGCTCTATATCAGCATGATACCTTACACTTTGTGTACAAAATTTACAATCTTCTTTGCAAGTGCCACTTAGGATATTATTGATAGCACATAGGAATATCTCTCTCATCTACACCTCATCTTTGGCTTCTGCCTCTACTTTGTGTTTACATTTGAAGCAGACAAACACATCTCCTGCTTTAAGAGTTTTTTTACCCATTAGATAGTCACACTTAGGACATTTTTTATCTACAGGCTCAAAGTTAGCTATAAATTTACATTTGGGATAGTTTACACATCCAAAAAACTTACCTCTCTTGCCCTCTCGCTCTTGAAGTTTGCCTCCACACTCAGGACAAGGAACACTTAACTCTTTTGTCGCTTCAAGTGATTTGGCATTTTTACATTTTGGATACGCCGAACACGCCAAAAACTTACCTCTTTTGGAGTTTTTGATTACCATCATAGAGCCACATTTTTCACACTTTTCATCAGTCTCTTCAGGACCTTCAACTTCTGTACCATCAGTATTTTTGGTATATTTACACTTAGGAAAGTTACTACACGCGATAAACTCTCCATATCTCCCTTTTCTTAGTAATAGTTCAGACTCACACTTAGGACAATTTTCACCTGTCGGAATGGCTACTTTAAGACTTTTTATATTTTTCTTACCATCTTCAATTTTGGCCATAAATGGTGTATAAAATTCTTTTAAGATAGTTTGCCAATTAGTATTTCCCTCAGCTACTTCATCTAGTTTCTCTTCCATATTTGAGGTAAATCCACTATCGACTATCTCAGGGAAATGTGTCTCCAACATATCAATAACTGTAAACGCTATCTCTGTTGGGTGTATTCGTTTTTTCTCTAGTTCTATATATTTACGAGTTTGAAGTGTTGTAACTGTTGGAGCGTAAGTACTTGGTCGCCCAATTCCTAGAGACTCTAGCTTTTTAATTAGACTAGCTTCATTATACCGTGGAGCAGGTTCTGTGAAGTGTTGAGCTTGTTTTATATCATCCATAGATACAGCTTGACCTTTGGCTAATTCAGGAAGCAGTTTATCTTTATCACTATATCCTGTAACAGCGTAAAAACCATCAAAAAGAAGCTTTCTACCACTAGCTTTAAATGTACATTTATCACCTTTGAAAAGTAATGTTTGAGACTCTAATTCTGCCTCATTCATCTGACATGCTATAAATCTACTATAGATAAGTCTATAGAGTTTAAGCTCATCAACAGAGAGATAATCACTAGCGAGTTTCATATCAAATTCAAGCATTGTCGGACGGATAGCCTCGTGAGCCTCTTGTGCACCTTTTGATTTACTTGTATATACTTTTGGTTTTTTTGGGAGATACTTCTCTCCGTGGTTAGCTTTGATATACTCTCTAGCACTCTGGACAGCCTCTTTAGCAAGGTTAAGTGAATCAGTTCTCATATAAGTGATTACTCCCATAGTCCCGTTGTCTGTTTTGACACCCTCATAGAGTTTTTGGGCTACCATCATCGTCTTTTTGGGAGAGAAGCCTAATTGCGTTGATGCTGCTTGTTGAATTGTAGAGGTCATAAATGGTGGAGGTGTTTTGGTTTTTCTTTTAGTTTTATCCAAAGATACTACTACAAAACTCTCACCTTTAGCACAATCAACTATCTCTGTGGCATCAGTCTCATTTTTTATCGTAAGTTTATCTATTTTAAGACCATTATAGTCATAAATAGATGCTTCTATATCTTTCTCAAAAAGTGAATCAATCGTCCAAAACTCTTCTGGGATAAAGGCTTTTATCTCTCGCTCTCGCTCTATTACGATTTTGAGAGTTGAGCTTTGCACTCTTCCTGCACTTAGCCCCTTTTGTATCTTATTGGCTAAGAGTGGAGAGAGTTTATATCCCACAATACGGTCAAGTATCCGTCTTGTCTGCTGTGCATCTACACTATCCATATCTATCTTCCGTGGAGATTGTAACGCATGGTCTATAGCAGTTTTGGTAATTTCGTGAAATACTATCCGTGGTAGTTCACTAGGCTCTTTGCCGATAGCTTTGGCAATATGATACCCAATAGCCTCACCCTCACGGTCTTCATCCGTTGCGATAAAGATAGTCTCTGCCTCTTTGGCGAGTCTCTTTAGCTCTTTTACTATAGGACTAACATCTCTTGATATTGAGTATTTGGGTATTAAATCACCTGTTTTCTCATCAATGGTTATACCAAAAGTGCTTTTGGGAAGGTCTCGTATATGCCCTTTGGAGGCTATTACCTTATACTCTTTACCCAAAAAGTTACCAATCGTTCGTGCTTTTGCTGGAGATTCTACTATTATCAAATTTTTCATAAATGCTCATTTTTATTAGGAGTTTTTGGCATTGTAACACAAAATAGTTAAATAATAATATTAATCTATCTTTTTTAGAATTCTAGGAAGAGTAATACCTGTTTGACTCTGATATTTCCCTTTTCTATCACTATAAGTCGTCTCACATGGCTCATCACCTTGAAAAAATAACACCTGTGCGATACCCTCATTGGCATAAATTTTGGCAGGTAATGGAGTAGTATTGGATATTTCTATCGTAATATGCCCCTCAAAGCCTGGCTCAAAAGGTGTCACATTAACTATAATTCCACACCTAGCATAAGTGCTTTTACCAAGACAAATTGCCAAAGTATCGCGAGGCATCTTAAAGTATTCCACCGTCCTGGCCAATGCAAAAGAGTTAGGAGGTACGATACATACCTCTCCTTTGAAATCCACTACATTATTATCACTAAAGTTTTTGGGATCAACCACTTCTGCATTTATATTGGTAAAAATCTTAAACTCATCAGTCACACGAATATCATACCCATACGAGCTAAGTCCATAACTAACTACACCCTCACTCACAAGACCTTCACAAAAAGGACTTATCATCTCTTCATTTATAGCTTTTTCTCGTATCCACTTATCTGGTTTTAGTCCCATTGTATTCCCTTTTTTAATCAAATATCTTTTATCTAATAATCTTAATATTTGCATTTGTTCTTTTTTTATCAAAATAGTCTCTCATCGCATTCTCTTGCCGTTCAGCTTTCCATTTTGACTCAACTGCACCTCGGGATGCTTCAAAAGGCATATTTCTTTTACCTGTTTTGGAGAGCACTTTATAAGTGATATATTTAGACCCTGCATTAAACACTTTGGTAAAAGAGCCATTTGGTGTCTTCAAAATAGCTGTAAATATATCTGTATTAAGCTTTTTGGTTGATTTGGTAACACGACGACTCTTTATACCTTTTTTATTTTTTTTATTTTGTACAAATCTATTTAATCTCTGTTCTGACTTAGAACTATACTCTATCAGTCTCACTTTTGATGGAAAGGTAAAAGATTTTTTATTCTTTTTATAGTGTAGTCTTAGTTCAAGTGTACTAGGGCTAGGGATAGATGGAAGTATATATTGATGAAAAAACTTCTCTTTTTTCATACTCTCTTTGATACCTAAGCGAAATTTACTCCATCTAGTACCTTGTGATTTCAAAATCTTTCTCATTTTTCTTATAGTTAAGTTATTTTGACTAGCTATCATAGCTACTTTACCATCTATATCACTATCTGGTATCTCTATATTTCTCATAGCAGACTTCTGAAGCCTATCTATAATAAGCATCTCTCTAGCCTCTTTCTTGGAGACTCTTAGCTGTTTAGATACAGCTCTAATCTCTGCTGTAGTAACTGCTTCACCCTCTACTATAACTGCTACACCATCTATTCTTTTGGCATAAGTTAGAGTAACAAAAGCCATCAAACCGAGCAAAATAAGTTTTTTCATAGGTATCTCCATTTCTTTGGTAAATATTAAGATAATGAAAATTATAACATAATCGCGTAAATTTTAACTATACCTAAAAAATCATTCCGTTCCTAGCCCTCATATTAACAAAGTTTGAAATTTAAAAAATATGCTAACTTGTATTTTGCTCAAAGAATATAAACAACTCCTTAGCTTATAAATTGAACTAATAATGAAGTGATTGAAGTTTAGGAGTTTATCCCTCTAATCTTTCCAATCCACTCCAAAAGTCTCTTCTCAAATCCCATCCCTTTGCTATGATAATATTTTTTAGGAGTAGTCATATACTCTTGCTCTACCCATCCGTTAAAATCGTGTGGATATAGATACTCTTTTGAGTTAGGTTTTATATTGCTGGGTACTGGTGAGGTAAAGCCATTTTTTATATCTGATAAGGCACTATTTATCGCCATATAAGCACTATTTGATTTGGGTGAAGAGGCTAGATAAATTACAAGTTGAGAGAGTGTTATTCTAGCTTCTGGATAGCCTATATGTTTGACAATATTAAGTGCAGAACTTGCTAGATTGAGAGCAGGAGGGTTGGCATTGCCTATATCTTCACTTGCCAATATCGCCAATCTTCTAGCTATAAAAAGAGGAGGCTCACCACCTTCTATGAGTTGTGCTAAATAGTAGATAGATGCATCCACATCTGAGCCTCTGATACTTTTTATCATCGCTGATGTAAGTTCATAATGTGTTTGACTCTCTATACTTCCACCTTGATTTGCGTGTGGTCGTATCTGTTTTAGGATATTGAGTGTGATTATTTGATTTAAACTATTGGCACTATCAAGTAGGTTTAACATGGCTCTTGCATCCCCTCCACTTGAAGAGATAAGATACTCTTTTGCATCTTTTTCTATATCTATACTTTCCAATGTTATAACTCTATTTAAAAAGCTTCTCAACTCATTATTGGATATATATTGAAGCTCAAATAGATGAGACCGTGAACGTATAGCAGAGGTGAGAGAGAAAAATGGATTTTGGGTAGATGCACCTATAATAATGCACGAGTTATTTTCCATAAAAGGTAGCAGTACCTCTTGTTGGTTGGTGCTAAGTCTATGGACTTCATCTATAAATATCAGAGGTTTTTGGAGTGCATTATGATATGTTTTAAATATCTTTCGTAACTCCTCCACTTTGATAGTTGTAGCATTGAGTTCATAAAATGGACAATTAAGTATAGAGGCAATAATTCTAGCTAAAGATGTTTTTCCACATCCAGCAGGGCCATAAAAAAATGTATGAGATATATTATTACTGATTATGAGTTGATACAATACAGCATCAGGAGAGAGTAGATGAGATTGACCTACAATCTCCTCTAATTTTTTGGGGCGATATTTGATAGCAAGATTAATCAAATTCTAATCTTTGTGGCAAGTTTTATCCTCTGTATAGCTTTTATTTTATAATATACTAAATCTATCGTTTGGTGATACCAAACCTATAAAATATCAATTTTTTTCTAAAGTGCGTAATATTAATTATATACTATCGTAGCTTTGAGATGAGTTTAAGAACAAAAAAAGTTTATTTATAGTAAGCTAAATATATTATTTTAACTTAAAAAAAAGGGCTTATTTTATGAAAGTTATATACTCTATTCTAATCTTTACAATGCTGTTTATATTAGGGTGTAATAGTACGAATGATAATCAACCTACTATCAAAATCATTAATAATAATGATTCATCTCCTATCTATATAAACAATATGCTAAATTTGACATTTTCTAGTGAGATAGATATATCTACTATATCTCAAACTAGCGTCTATCTACTTGATAGTTCTAACCAAAGAGAGGAGATATTACTTGATATTATAGATACTCTTCATCTCAATATAATACCTAAACTATTTTTGAAAGCAAATGAGGAGTATAGACTTATTCTCACCACGGATATAAAGAGTATCAATGGGGTTGCTCTTTTGGAGCAGTATGAGTGGAGATTTAAGACAGAAGACAAAACAGATAAAACCTCTCCTAATCTTTTGGCTATACAGCCACTTATAAATGGAGAGTATGTTGATAAATTTACTACTATAGCACTACAGTTTAATGAGTCTCTTGCTATAGATGGTATCCAAAAACTTCGACTTACTAATAGTACAAATAAAAATATAGATGGTAATTATAGAGAAGTAGGCTCTTATTTGCGTTTTATCCCTTCTACTCCACTTATTAAAGGAGAAGAATATAATATTACACTCAATCCAACTGTAATGGATAGGGCAAGAAATGTATATAATAAAACTAAGAGTTGGAAGTTCATAGTAGGAGAAGGTCTTGATTATAATAAAAGTATTTATATGGATAAAAGTAATTTAACACTCAATAGAAATATAAATTCTATCTATTCAGATGAAAATTTAATCTATGTTTGTACTACCAATAATCTATTTATTATTGAAGTTATAGATAATAAACTTAACCTTAAATCAACTATATCTATACAAGATAGAGATATATATGATATTGCTATTAGTGGTGACTATATTGCTCTTGCTACTGATAAAGGTATTACTATCCTAAATGCCTCTAGTCATAAAACTATCAAATCTTTTACTACAGATGCACCTGTATATGGGATAAGTTATAGTGAGAAGCAAAACTCTTTTTATGCAGCAGCTTCTAGTGCTGGACTATATATATTGGATACTAATAATGGAGTAATTACACAAAAGCATATCAAACCTAGAGATACGAATAACACAGCATTTGATGTAATATCAGCATTTATATCAGGAGAAGAATATCTATTTATAGCTCAATATTTTGGTGGTGTGGATAGATATAATATAAATGGTGAGTTTAAAGAAAATTATGACACAAATACAACTACTCGTTCATTAACACTAGATGATAACAAGCTATATATATCTAGTGGAATACAGGGTGTATATATTATAGATTTATGTAGTTCTTGTAATACAAAACCATTACATACATTAGCATTTGCTATGAACTCTTCTATATCTAAAGATAAACTATATGTAGCAGACAAAGAGAGAGGAGTAGCTGTTTTTGATATAAAAGAAGAGAGTCGTATAGCACAGATACAAAATAGCAATGCCCCTACAGGTATAAACTCTAATAATGATATTTATGGAGTAACTACTATTGATGATATGCTAGTCACTATAACTAAAAATGGATTACTTACTATATACTCAATTAAAGTTGAAAAAAAGTCTCCTCTTCCTCCTCCAGCTCCACCTCTACTTAAAATAATAAATCAAACCCAAACTGTAGTGGATAATATAAATATGAGTATTTCACTAACCTTTAATAGAGCTATTAACTTTACTAAAGAAGATGTAAATTTAGTCCGTAATGATAATTTTGGATGTTTTGAGCATATACTACAAGATATAAACTATATAAGTGATACAACAGCTAGACTTAACTATACAGCTAATCGTATATCAGGAACAGATTGTAATCAGTCTATGAGACTAGATTTTAATATCAGTATATTAGATGCTAATTCTACTCTATCAATACAAATAGAAGATACAACACCACCAAAAGTAAATACTACATTACCAATAAATGGAGATACTATAGCAATTGAGTATAGCGATAATATTTATGTGACATTTAATGAAGAGATGAATACCTCTACTATTACAAATACAACCGTGGGTCTATATGCTTGGAGGGTAAATTCTCTTCTTACAGATTGTATCCCTCTTCATATCAGTACATTATCTCATTCAGTTGATTCCAAAATAGCTATTCTTGTTCCCACTGTTCCTATTCGTGAGATTGCTACTTCCTATAATGATATTTATGGTAAACCACAAATTTGTAATGGTGCAAAGTATGAAATCCGTGTAAATGGAGTAAGAGATATAGTAGGAAATACTCTTAATGATGTAAACTCTACTTTTACAATAATTACAGCAATTACACCACTATAAATGAGGAAAATAATGAAAACTAAAAGCATACTACTAATAATCTCCATAATAATCTCTATGGTTAATGCAGATGATATAAATTGTAAAGATAGTGCCAAATATTATGAAGATAACTTCGCCACTGCCTCAAACCCTGAGAGCTTCAATCTTGCGTGGGCTAGGTGTGAGAAGAGTTTGGGTAATGATGAGTTATCAGTGAGTGCTTATGAGAGAGTTTTGTTTCAAAATCCCAATAATACAGAAGCTATATTTGCTCTTATTCCTCTCTATCGCAAGATAGGTATGGATAGAGATGCCCAAACTCTTCTTTTGGAGATTGATGAAGATAAAATGACTCAATCACAGAGGAATATGCTTTTTGAAATCAAAAAAAACCAACCTATTGGGATAGATATAGATATTAAAGCCTCTATGGATTATGGATATGATACAAATCTCAACTATAATATATTTACCACAGATAGCATACTTCCTCTAGCATCTCCTGTGGGTAGTAGTTTTTATAGTGTAGATATTGAAGCAAAGAGCGTATATAGGTTTAAAAATGACAGTGGATTATCTCTACAAAGTAATCTGCTTCTTTATAAAAAAGATAATAAAGAGGGGAACTATTTTGATATTAGTTCTGCCAAAATTGATATAGGATTAGGATACAATAGTTCCACACTTTCGCTATATATACCGATACTATATCAGAGAGTAAACTACTTAGATAGAGACCTCTATGAGCAGTTTGGAACTTCTCCCAAATTGACTATGAGTATAGATGATGAGGTACTTCTAAATTTAGGGCTTCAATATATCATAAGAGAGTATATAAATAGTGTTGATAAAAGTGCCAACGATACGCTACTCAATAGCTCAATCGGATTCTATCGCTTTTTTGGAGATAGTTTTATCTATGGACAATTTGATTATGGACTTAATAGAGCAGACTCTTCAACGCCATCACTCTTTACAGAGTATAAGTTTTTTAATGTTTTTGCAGGTATTAACTACCAAATCAAAGCTTATGATATAAATTTAGGACTTGATTATCAATACTCATACAGAGACTACAATGACCAATTATCTTCAATAGACACAAGCAAAAGAGTAGATGAATTTCAACAAGCACACATCTTTATCAAAAAAGAATTAAACACAAACTGGACACTCAAACTAGACTACAGCTATCTAAATAATAGCAGTAACTATGCACTAATTGATTATGATAAAAATCTTATGAGTGTTGGTTTGGAATATAGATATTAAATTATTGTTTGGAGCTTTTGCTATTATTTTAGGCAATGGAAAGATAATGAATTTTTTTAGCTATGAGAGTTATATTTACTCTATTAGGGTTTTAAAAATTAAGTCTTAACTAACACCTCAAAATAGGTATAATAAGTGGTAGTAAGAGTTGTAATTTATTTATTTCACTCAATAAATGGCTTTATTAAGTGAGTCTTCTTCTCTTTAATCTATGATTTTTTAATGATTTTTATTGGAAGTGTGTAGTTGCTGGGAAGGATGCCCATATCTTTAGCCATAATAAACTCAATTTTACCAGTGACTATATATCTTCTTTAAATCAGCTTCGGCAAAAGGCATATAGCTGTGTCTTGTAATTACTACAGGCATACCATATTTTGACCATTTGTATATAGTTCCTACATCTTTTTTATCTATGTGAATACATCCGTGGGACATCCAATCTACACTACCTAGGTGGAGTGCATGACCATATCTTGTAAACTTCATCATATAGTCCATATTATTTATACCACTCTCATCTGGATAAGCTGTGGACATGTGATAACGCTTCTTTTGAATGATAGAAAATACTCCTGATGGACTTCTAAACTCAGGAGCTCCTGATGTAACAGGACCACTCCACCATACTGTACCATCTTTATCAACAGCATAAAATCTACCATCACTTCCATGTTCTCTTGCAGATACCAATATAAAGTTTTTATTGGTTAAATCTACAATAGTCTCTTTTTTACTCTTTTTATTAATTACTTTAAATAGTGTTTTTTTAAGAACTATTAACTCTTGTTTTAGCTCTTTAGTTATATTTTTATCTTTTACTACTATGGTCTCATCATCATCTCTTTGGGCATACAGTACGCTATTTAATACTACAATCCAAATCAAAATAAACTTAATATATCTCATCTACAATTTCCTTAACTTTTCTTTTGCTAATATAGCTGTTTTATTATTTGGATAGGTATCTATAAGATTTTGATAAAATGCTTTGGCTTTTGTTTTATTACCACTTTTTTCAAAAGATGTACCTGTATGAAGAAGTAGCGTATCTATATATGAAGTTTTATCATCTATACCAGCACTCTTTTTATAATAAAATATAGCATTTTTATAATCTTTTATATTGTATGCTATCTCACCTAAATAGAAATTTGAAGCTCCTACTTTATAAGCTTTGCTATCTGTTAATATAAATTTCTCTCTTGCTTTATCATATTTTCTATCCAAGAAGTTTGTTACACCCTCACTAAAGATTACATTATTACTTTTACTAATTGGCTTAGGTGTATCTACAATATCCATGGTATCTTCTATCTCTATAGGTGTTGTCTCTATTTTGGGTTCTATTATAGGTTCTACTATAGGAGACGAAGACTCATCAATTATTAGTATATCCTCTGTTAAGTCATCTTCGCTATCTTTAATTGTTACATCTTTAATAGGTCTATCTATGTTAGATGTCTCTTGTAACTCATTTAGAGATTGACTTAATCCATCTATAATAGTAGTTAAGCCATCTATTCTCTCTTTTTGTTCATCTATCTGCTCTTTTAGTGACTCAATCGAGGGAGTATTATTTGAAATTACTTTATCTTTATTTATATTCCTATCTCTATCGCTAACTACTGTATCATTTACATATATATCATCAATAATAATATCACTCTTGGATGCTGATATACTAGGACTATCTTCTATATTATCAAATCCATATACCGATGGTTCAGCAGATAAAAATATACTCATACCAAATAGTATATAAATAATTTTAATGATAGATAAATCTCTTTTATTTCTCATATCTATCTATCCCTATCTCGCTAGAAGAATATCTACTCTTCTATTTTTATCATAACAGCTATCTGTAACTTCACTACATACAGGATTACTCTCTCCAAAGCTTACCATCACCATTCTTCTACTATCTACACCTTGTGAACTTAATCTATCTTTGACTGTTTTGGCTCGTTTAAGTCCTAAAGCATAGTTATACTCATCTGTACCAAACTCATCACAATTTCCCTCTATCTTTATACTACTTGATTTAGAGTTAGCTACTCTACCATTATGGTTCATATTGCTCTCCATATTAGAGCTTATATTGTATCTATCAAAATCAAAATATAGACTTCTAAAGTTATTTTTACTAGTATTATTACCTGTATATTTATCATTAGAAGTACCGTTAACATTATTATTACTTCCATTATTCCCATAATCTTTTTCATCTATATTCACAGTATCGGCTGCAATATTAGAGTCATCAGGCGTAATATTATCTGGATTACCTTGATTGTTTGTATAATTTGGGTTATTTGGACTATTTTGATAATTTGGATTGTTTTGATTACCCAAGTCAGGAGCAGGTTGTCCACATCCAGCTAAAAGTAGTAAAACTACGCTTGTTGCTATAATTATTCTTTTATTCATTTCTCATTCCTTTTAGATATTCTAGATGTTTTTACCAATCTATAGATTGAATTTTTCTGCCATTAAATGGGAATAGTAAGCTCTGTCTGCTATTTAGGTTTGTATATCCTATAGATGTACGATTTTTTCTCTGTTTTAGAAATAGTACCACCGAACCATTTGAGGAGAAACGAGGGAATTGATTTGCACCTGTTGATGTCAATCTTCTACTACCAGAACCACTTGAAGATGTAAGGTATATATTAAACTTATTTCCTCCAAATGCACTATTACTCTCTCTTGAAGAGTATATTACTCTATTCCCATAAGCATCACAAGCGTTATTATTACTTCCTCTACCTATCTTTGAAGCACCTCTACCTGATATAGATTTCTTAAAGATATTTGCTTTTCCCATTCTATTGGAGACAAAAACAATACCTCTCTCACCATTTATATACCTACCATTTACATCTATACCGTTAAAATTGGTAATTCTTCTTTTGCTTCCACCACTTGCACTCATCTCATAAATATCAGGCTGACCATTTGGTGCCATCGTTACCAATATCTTTGAACCATTTCTACTCACATCAGAACATACTATCATACCATCTGAACTAGCTATTCTTCTCTTTGAACCATTATATATATTTAGTTTATATAGAGTCGGTCTAAGCTCTCTATATGATGTATAGTAGATACTACTTTGTTTACTATTAGCCCATTTTGGGAATAGATTTAATCCACCCCTTACGATAGTTTTGGTGTATGTAAATGTATAATCAGCCAATCTTATTTCACTTCGTTTAGCACCTGTATATACAGTATATACTACATAACGATTTAACCAAGATATACTAGGATAACCCAAAACTTTATTTATATCACTAATAGCCTTGTGAACTAAAAATGGCATCTTATTAGATTGAGGAACATTATAATCTTTTTTCAATATTACTCTATTGGTAGATGCTTTAAAAAGTTTTATAGATAGTTTTCTCCCTCTATTAAGTTTATATTTTAGTACATAATCTTGTCTTTTTAGAGTAGATAAAATAGTGTTATTAGCAAAATTCCCAGTATAGTGATTGGTATTTGGTAAAAAGTGTCCACTTATTTTTAAATCTGCTAAAAAAATCTTAAATACTTTATTACTTGGATTAGATGAACCATCCATTATAGCAATCCGACCTCTATGCTCAACATCCTTTTCTATCTTAAGTCTAGCATCTATTCCCATAAGGTTTGATACAAAAAAGTTCATAAACAATAAAACTACTAATAAATATCTCAATATAGCTCCTTTAAAATGCGTTTTAATATATTTTAATATGGTATTGTATCTAGCGTGAGTTGAAGTCTTGATTAAATAGACTTTTATGAAGCATACTTTTGTTATACTTTATTTTATTTTTATAATTTAACTATATTAGGAACTGCCTTATGAACCAAATAAAAAAGAGATTAACTATTATTGACCTTGCTATATCTATTACAGATAATGAAACAATAGAGCTTCAAGTTCTAAAACTCAAACTTATTAAGATTGATTTAAGAGTAGAAGATATTATAGCCCTGCTTCAATCAGAAGATTATACAAAAGCTCAGTCTCTTATATCTGAATATATTCAATTAGATGAAGATAAAATTATTCCTCAAGCTAAACCTAACCAAAAACCAACATTGACAGATGAAGACCAAGCTATCATTGATGAGTTTCAACTATTTGTATCTCCGACAAAAAGAATAAGAGCATCAAGTAAAAAACAAGAAGAGATTAAAGAGATTAAAGAAGATGAGACGCCAAAAATAATAAATATAGATATAGATAATTTATTAAAAATAGAACCAACTCCTAAAGCTGAAATAGAGACTAAGATAGAGAGCAAAATAGAACCAATGATAGAAACCGTAAGAGAACCTACAAAAAAGAAAACCTATGAGTATAAAAAAGTAGAAGATATAGATGATGGGTTCTTCAATATAGAAGAGGATACAAGAGCTATCATAGAGAAGAGTATAATACCAAAAGATACATTTTTTGATACCCTAGAAAAAGTACAAGAGACTCCTATAATAGAGGAGGAAGAGGTTATAACTCCTGAAAACAAGCCACCAATTAAAATAGATAATATAGAAGAAGAGATTAAAGAGGAAACTATAAAAGAGATAATAGAAGAGACCAAAGAGGAACTAAAAAATACAGATAAGCTAACTTATGAAGCAATTCCACATATAGAAGATAAGTTATTAAGTATGAGAAAACAGTATCTATCTACAGATAAAAGTTATGAAAATTTCTCCACAGTTGAAATACTATTAACAAAAATTAGCCAAGAGGGATATACAGAAAAAGAGATAGAAGAGACTCTATTTTCTATCAAAAAGTTTGTAGATGACCAAAGATATAGTGAAGCAGCCCAACTCCTACTAGTATGTGCAGCTACAGAGTCTAAATTTGCTCATCTAATGTTGGCTAGAGAGCTATACAAAGGAACAATAGTAAATAGAAATATATCCGAAGCTTTTCTTATAATAAATAATCTAGCTACAGGAAACAACGCAGAAGCACTATGTGATTTGGGTCAATTCTATGAAAATGGTATAGGTGTAACAAAAGATAAGAAAAAAGCAGAGACACTATACAAAGACTCTATGGAGCTAGGAATAACAAGAGCTAAAACTCACTACAAGCGAGTAAAAAAAGAGAATCGCTCTTTTTTTAGGAGAGGATAACAAAATAATAAAGTATAAAACAATAAATATTGATAGCCCTATATATTATATTAATTAGATTGATGGTGGAACAATTTATAATCTATGTCAGTCCCAAACTGAGTTTAGGACTGAAAAAAGATTATCTCTTTTAAAATTCTACTTTCTTCCACTTTTTACCTCTTCTTTTCTCTCCTCACGCCTTATCTCTCTATCTGCTACTCTCTTTTTCTCTTTTTTATTTTGGAACTCTTGTTTTCTATGGTTCTCTAGGTTTTTTGCGTCTATTATTTTGTTTTCTCGTCTTCTCTTCATAAACTTATGTACATCATCATACTCTCGTCTTGTGAAGTATCTTGTCTTATTTGTAGGAAGGTTATTTAGCTCTATCCCTCCAAATGCTACTCTTTTGAGGTCTAATACTTTGGCTTCAAAGTGAGCAAAAAATCTTCTTAGCTCTCTGTTTTTACCTTCTGTTATTGTCACTCTTAACTTAGTAAACTTAGCACCCTCCCCACGAACTTCAAAATGAGCAAATGGTGCAAACTCCATACTATAAATCTTGCTCTTCTCATGAGCTCCTGCTCTTGCATCATCTAGTACAAGTCCCTCTCTCATCGCACTTATCATATCAGGAGTTATGGGTTTGTCTATTTTGAGATTATAAGTACGGTCTAATCCACTCTCAAGTAGAGCCGTCGCTACTTCTGGACTATCAGTCAAAAGCAAAAGACCCTCAGAAGCATAATCAAGCCGACCTACTGCTACAAAATGTCTATATTTACCAGAGAGTTTATGATATATAGTGGCTCTTCCTCTATCATCTTTTTTGGTTACTAATACACCTTTTGGCTTATTATATACTATGATAGTAAGCTCAGTTGTGGGCTTGATAGCTCGTCCTCGTACATAGATATGGTCGCCATCACGCACATCATAACCAAAATCTTTGATGACCTGTTTCTCTATCGTCACCTCACCCTCTTCTATAAGCTTATCAGCTTCTCGTCTTGAGTATTTACTATTGTGTGATATATATTTGTTTAGTCTCATTTTTTCTCTTTTTCTGTTTTATTTCGTAATATTACTCAATGCCTACATATCAATATCATAATAATATTTAGATAAAATGCCCTTGTAATAGTTGGCGATTATTATGAGTATTCATTGTGAGGAGTTAGGTGGAACAGGGTCAGCCTTTTTGAAAGGATGTAACAATGAAGACAATCATTCTAATTGTTATTCTTTTGTTGATTTTAATCACAAAAGCATATTAAAAGCTGGTGAAAGAGTTCAACGCTCTTTCGCCCGTCCCAACTAGACAAATTATAGCATAAAATTCTAAATCTAAAATCAAAATCATTCGGATACGATGGCTTTAGCCCAATGCCAATGAATTAAGCCAAAATCGGTAATGTACCAATTCCGTTGATAAAACAAGTCTAAGGAAGCTTTAAAGAAAAAAGGTGTTTAATTACAGAAAAGAGATGAAAATAGAAATAGAA
>JASFZJ010000095.1:0-12378 GCA_045267865.1 Sulfurovum sp.
ATCTAAATCAGAACTCAAAAGAGAAGATTATGTTGAGTTTTATAAGACTATCAACCATGGAGATGATGAGCCTCTAGTCTATCTTCATAATAGAGTAGAGGGTTCTCAAGAGTTTACAACACTATTTTATATCCCTAAAAAAGCTCCGATGGATATGTACAGAGCAGATTATGAGTTAGGAGTGAAACTCTATGTAAAGAGAGTATTTATCACAGATGATAATAAAGAGCTTCTACCTCCATATTTGCGTTTTGTAAAAGGTATCATTGATAGTGAAGATTTACCTCTAAATATAAGCCGTGAGCTTCTGCAAGAGAATAGAATACTAGCTAATATCAAACAAAACTCAGTCAAAAAGATACTAAATGCGATTAAAAAGCTCAAAGGTGAAGATGCAGATAACTTTACAGCAGAGTACAATAAGGTGATAAAAGAGGGTATCTATATCGACCACACAAACAAAGATACTCTCCTTGATATTGTCAAGTACAAATCTTCTACAGAGGCTGGACTTGTAAACTTTGAGTCATATATGAGCCGTGGAGATACAGAGAAAAAAGAGATATACTATATCGTGGGTGAAGATGAGAAAGTGTTAAAAAACTCTCCTATGTTAGAGGCTTACAAAAAAGCCAATATAGAAGTGCTTATCATGGATGATAGTGAGATTGATAGTATCGTAACTCCGATGATAGGTACTTACAAAGAGTGGAGTCTAAAAGATATTTCCACTATAGATGCACCAGATAGCAAAACAGAAGAAGAGAAAGAGGAAGTAGCAAAAGAGTTTAAATCTCTTACTGATAAAATCAAAGAGGCTCTAGGTGAAGAGGTAAAAGAGGTCAAGACTTCTACAAGACTTACTTCAAGCCCATCATGTGTACTAAAAGACCCATCAGACCCAATGGCAGGAATGTCTGCTATGTTTGCACAAATGGGACAAGATATGCCTGAGACTCCACTTATACTAGAGATAAACCCAGAGCATGAGATGATTAAAAAGCTTGATGGCCTAGAAGATAAAGCTCTCTTTGATGATATTGCGTGGATTCTATTAGACTCTGCTAAATTATCAGAAGGATTAGAGCCAAAAGACAAAGGGGCATTTGCTAACAGAGTAGCATCTTTGGCGACTAAAGCGATATAAACAGTTAAAAATATTCATTATTATAAAATAATGAATATTTTTATCCTATCATCACCTGAATAATATGATAATGGTCTTCAAACATTATCTCTGGCTTTACCTCTACAAAAGGTATCCACATAGCTCTATTTGCATCATCTCCACCTTTGACTTTGGGCAGACTATCACCTTCAAGTTCTATAAGGTATGCGTGAGTAACTGTGCGTCCTCTCTCTGAGCGATGAGGGTCATCAAAAACCTCTTTTTTGGTAATGCTTCCTATCAATACAGGCACAGGAACTTTTATTTTTGTCTCTTCTCTTAGCTCTCGTATTACGGCATTTTGTATAGTCTCTTCTGCATCCAAAAATCCACCTGGAAGAGCCATTAGCCCTTTTCCTGGGTGAGCTTTGCGTTCTATAAGAAGTATATGTCCTGATTGAATTACCAACGCATCAACTGTAATAAACATAGGTGTATAAGGAGCACTGTCCCAAGCTGATTTATACTTTTTGATAAAGTGATACTCATACTCTACTACACTATAAGCAGAAGTATTTTTAAACTTATCCAAGAGTATAGATACACTTGTATTGAGATTAGCTTCTATTGGCATATCATTGAAATAATCTTCTCTTATATCTGTAGAAGAGATACCTTGATAGTTCTCTATCTCTACTCTCTGCCACTGTGGAAAAGCTTTGAGATAAGAGGAGCTTTTATCTTTTTGGTGACCGATAAGTCCTATTTGTGTTGTGGAAGCTATTTTGGAGTGTGATACTCCTGCTACTATCTGCTGAACTGATTTTATCCATAGTTGATTATTATAAATATAATCAATAAGAGGAAAAATTATTACTTGTTTATTCTCATTTTCTGAAAATAGACTACGAATAAACCCTTTTCGTTCATCAAAATCCCATGGATTATGAACCGTACGAGGCTGATAAGCAGAACCTACAAGAACTATAACTTTGTCTGAAAGCTTTAAAGCTTCTCTTAAAATGTGTTCGTGACCTAAGTGAAATGGCTGAAATCTGCCAATAAAAATAAGATAATCATACTGCATCACTAAACTCCTTAGTGTGAATTACTATAAATTGGGTCTATCCCTTAATATAGTTTGAAGTATCAAGAAATCCTCTTGAACTTATTATAAGTATAACATAAAAATATCATTTTCTCATTATCAGAGAGAAGAACCTAAATTAATCTTGAACCACTCTCTTACTTAATATCATAATATGAGATATATCTAAAGCGAAGCACTCACCTGTCGTATCCAATATGGCATTACTTTCTGTTCTGCTTTTAGTGTGGTACTCATTCCATGTCCTGGATAGATGGTATAATCTCCCTCTATCTTCATAGCTTTCTCTAGGCTTTTTACCATCTCTTCACCACTTGATGATGGAAAATCCCATCTGCCTATACTCTTCTCAAATAAGAAATCTCCACTAAACCATACATCTTTTATCTCTATGATACTACACGCTGGAGTATGTCCTCCAAAGAGTCTGTATTTGATACGCACACCCTCGATTATAAGCTCCTCATCACCATCTACTTGATAATCAGGTTTACTTGGTGGAGTTCCTTGTCCTAGTGGGTCGTCTGTGAGCATAAATACATCACCTTTGGGAGTGTATAGAGGGATTTTAAGACTATCTTTTATCTCTTGATTTGACCAAACATGGTCGAAGTGTCCATGTGTATTTAAGATAGCTACGGGATTTGTTACATTGTTCAAAACCCACTTTGTTGCATCTACTCCTGGGTCTATAATAAAGTCTTTATTATCCACGGTAACGATATAACAGTTGGTCTGATAAACACCCATGGGTTGTATTTTGATATTCATATTTTTCCTTTTTTAGTATCATTTTAATTTTAAAAGTATAGTATAAAATCTTTAATTACAATAAAACCTATAGACTTACTTGATATTAAATAAACTTTTGGGTATAATATGCCTAATTTAATATAAAAGGTTCTATTATGTCCGTTAGTTGTCCTATATCACTTAGACGCATTGATTCAAATATGGTACGCATTATCGCTTTGCAAGTTGTTCTTTTTACTATTATACTTCTTATTACTCAAAATAGTTTTTTTGCTCTAGTAATATTTTTTGACTTCTCTATTAGGGCTATGCGACTCAACTATTTAACTCCTTTTGGACTGTTTGCGAAGTTTACATTGAAGCTATTTAATATTAGTCCTAAGCTCTCCGATGAAGCCCCCAAACGATTTGCTCTCTATTTGGGGCTTGGTATCTCTCTCTCTTTTGCTACTCTTTTTCTATTGGGATTTAATACTCTAGGTATGATTTTAACAGCTATTTTATTTTTCTGTGCCGTTCTTGAGATGGCATTTGATTTTTGTATAGGATGTAAGATATATTACTATATTCAATTGATACAGAGGAGCATAATAAAATGATAGGAATATCCAATAAGACAATCTATGCCGTATCTGCTCTTCAAGAGTTGGCAACTATCTCAGACAATGAGTTACTAAAGATAAAAGATATAGCCTCTAACGCTTCTATACCTAGGAATTTCTTAGAACAGATACTTTTATCTCTTAAAAAACAGGGTTTTTTGACTAGTATCAAAGGTGCAAATGGTGGCTATAAACTAGCAAAAAGTCTCAAAGATATTACACTCAAAGATGTAGTAATAACACTGGAAAGTGATATATTTTCATCTATATACAACCCTCAAAATCAATCTTTAAATCTATTTTGGGCAGACTTCAATAATAGAGCGAATGAACTCTTTGATATACCTCTTTCAGAGCTTCAGAACTATCAAAATCAAGCTAATAAAACACTAAATTACTCAATATAGGAGAGATTATGAACAACCAAACTAACTTCGATTACTTCAATACGCTACTCGTACAGAGTGTCGGCTCAAAGATAGGTGCTATCGCTCCTACTATCACACCATCAGCAGCATTCGGATATGAGAACTCTGAACAAGCAGAGGGGATATTTGCAGGTGAACTTAATTTGCCACTATATGCTAGAGTGGGCAATCCAACGAATGCTAAACTAGAGTCTATAGTAGCAAAAATGGAGGGTGGTTTTGGTGCTATAGCCACAGCTTCTGGTATGGGTGCTTTGTCTATGGTGACTACAGCATTTTTAAGTTCAGGTGATGAGATATTGTGTATCGGTGGCTTTTTTGGTGGTACATATTCACTGGTCAATGAGACAATGAGACGCTTTGGAGTAGAGAGTAGCTTTTGTGAAGTAGATGATTATGCACATATTGAAGCACGGCTTCAAAGAGGTGTCAAGATGATAATTATTGAGAGTGTGGGTAATCCTAGTCTAAGGCTTCCTGATATGCAGAAGATTATAGATTTAGCCAATCAATATGAGACGGTAATTATGATAGATAATACAGCCACTCCCCTACTTCTGCGACCTCTTCTGATGGGTGCAGATATAGTAGTTCATTCATCTACCAAAAATATGTCTGGACACTCATCAGCATTGGGTGGGATAGCCGTATTTAGAGCTGTAAAAGATGAGGGAGATAAACTACTCAACTCCAAGTATGCAGATATTCATAAGATAGTAAAAAAGATGAAGAAAAAAGCATTTATAGCGATATGCAAAAAACGAGCCTTGCGAGATATGGGAATGACTGCAAATGCTTTTGGTTCATTTATGACTATGATAGGACTAGAGACTCTATCTCTAAGAGTGGAGAGAATCAATAAAAGTGTTGAGACGATAGCTCATATACTAGACGGGAAACTGCCCAATGGTATAAGTGTAAATCACCCATCTTTAAGCCAAAATAGAGATAATAAGATATATAAAAGAGATTTTGCACAAGGTTGTGGTCCACTTTTGACTATTGATTGTGGGGATAAAGAGAGTGCATTTAAGCTACTAAACGCTCTTAAACTCGTAACTCAAACTGCAAATATAGGAGATAATAGAACTTTAGCACTACACATGAGTAGCACTATATATAGAGATTTTGATAAGAGTGCAAAAGAGTTTTTGGGTGTGAGAGATGGGCTTATTCGTGTCTCTATCGGACTTGAAGAGGCTACAGTTATAGCAGATGATTTTCTACAGGCTATAATAAAAATAAAAAACTAAAGGAGATTTAATATGTTGAAATTGATACTTATATTTATACTTTCTTGTGGTATCTATGCAGAGAGTGGATTATCATACCTAAACAAGATAAGAAGCCAAGCAGGACTTATCAAGCTCAAACAAAATAAATATCTCAACAGAGCCTCATCTTCTCATGCTAAATATCTAGTACGACATCAAGTAACAGGACACACAGAGCAGATAGGAAGAGGGTTCTATACAGGTAAGAGACCACATAATAGAGCCTTAAAAGCAGGATACCCATCTGCTTTTATAGTTGAAAATCTTACGATAAACACAGCAAATCAAAAACAATCCATAGATAATTTATTCTCTGCGATATATCACCGTTTTGTATTTTTGACACTTGAACACGACGAGATAGGTATGGGTAGTGCAAAGTCCAAAAATGGTAGAAGATTTAAGAGTGCTTTTGTCTATGATTTAGGCTCATCTGCTATATCCCAACTATGTAAAAATAGATATAATATAAAAAATGGTGTATATTATATAAAAGATATATGCAAAGATAAAAAGAAGATGATAGCAAAAACAATCTACAACAGAGCAAAAGATAAAATACGCCTCAAAAATAGAAGTATCGTACTATTTCCATATCCAAATCAAAAAGGTATATCACCTGTATTTTATAACGAATCACCAGACCCACTACCCAAATATGGAGTAAGTGGCTATCCCATATCAGTAGAGCTAAATTCAGCTATTTACAAAAATATAAGACTAAAATCATTTAGACTATATAGCAATGGAAAAGAGATAAAAGATACCAAAATTATCAAAAATAGCAATGATAAAAATAAGATATTTACCAAATACCAATTTGCACTAATGCCACTAAAAAGACTAGAGTACAATACCACTTACACAGTAAAATTTGATGCCTCAACAAGCAAAAAAAGAGTAACCAAAAGATGGAGCTTCACCACAACTAACCCAAAAGGTAAACTCTATAGAATAACCAAGAAAAATAGCCATCTAAAAGTAAAAGCAGGAACAATAGGAATATTATACTTCGTACCAAATGGTAGAAATGATATTATTACAAGATATGGCTCAAGAGGTGGATTAAAAGTGAATTTTATAGACCAAAATACATTTAAAGTCAAATTTCCAAAAAGAAAATCAAAAGGTAGAGCAATGTTAGATTTGGGGACAAAAAAAGTGATATTTGATGTGATTTAAGGCTTTTAGAGAAATAAGTAATTTTTCAAAAGTTTTTTTGATTATAATATCAATCATCAAACCAATAAAAAAAAGTATCCCATCATAGCAACATTTACAGCAATTAATCTGATATATTAAGTTTTTAAGTGTTTGGCAGTGCCAAACCTACAAAGTGCGTAATATCAGTTAGAAATAATCTACTTATTTCGTCCACCCCTAAATCTCCTCTTATAAGCTCCACTACCACCTTTACTGTGACATCCATCACATATAGAAAATCTATAAGAGAAGTCTAACACTTTACCACACTTAGAGCATTTTTTGGTGAAATGTCCTTGTCTTAGGGAGTTTTCTATAAATTGGTTGAGTCTTACTCTTGCATTTATCGCTTTGTGGGTATCTTCAAACTGCTCTGGGAATTTGAAACTTAGCCATAGGTATAAGGATATTTCTCTTACTCTATCTTCTGCGTTGAGTAACATATCATTCGTTTGAGCAAACTTAGGCAAATCTCTTGGGGGGATATAGAGTACGCTTCCTCCTGCTTCTATCTGTTTGATATATCTGTGAAATACTGACTCTATATATGGTGATGATATACTAGCAGGAGCGCAGGATAATATGAATTTTGTCTTCAAGTCTAAATGATATTCACTCACTATTGAAGCTATCTCTAGCATTGAGTCTATATTTGAGGTCTTAAATGGTCCCTCAAACTCCATATTATCTGCGAAAAATTCTAATATCTCTAATATATCATCACTCTCTAATATTTCACCTATTAGCATAATATGTTCCAAACTTGCCATTACTGATATGGGTAGAGTGATATTGGGTAGTGGTGAGTGGAATGCTTTGGTAATGGTGGAGAGTGATGGTTCATCTAATGCACCTACAAATCCTCGCTCTTGCATTCCATATCTTCCTGCTCTTCCTGATATTTGTAGTACCTCAGCAGGGAGGAGTTTACGCCTACTTACTCCATCAAATTTATTATCTTTGGAGAATAGTATCATTTTTATAGGTAAGTTTAGACCCATCGCTATCGCATCTGTGGATACAAGTATTTCACTCTCTTTGGCTCTAAACCTTCTTGCCTCTTCTCGTCTCACTTCTGGAGAGAGATTACCATATATAACTGATACAGAGTAGTCTTGGCTAAGTTGTTGTTTAAGCGACAATACATCACGACGAGAGAATGCGATTACAGCTGTTTGAGGCTCTATATCTTTGATATTGACGGCGTTTGACATCATCACAAGCTCAGTTTTGCGTTCAAACTCTATAACAGTAAGCTTCTCACCTAAATATTCACAAATCTCTTCCACAGCCAACCGTGCATCTAGTGAGCCTGTGAGGATTATCTTCTTCGCAGGTACTCCGATAAGTGCATTTGCCCACGCCCAGCCTCTATCTCTATCACCTATCATCTGTATCTCATCAATAACACAGACATCAACATCAACAGAGACATTCATCATCTCTATGGTAGAAGATATATGCGTAGAGTCCTCATCTATTATCTCCTCTTCTCCTGTGATAAGAGATACACTTACCCCATCTTCTTTGAGGTTTTCATACCCCTCTAATGCTAGAAGTCGTAAAGGTGCTAGATAATATCCTGTATTTGCCTCTTTGAGAGTTTTGAGAGCCTCATAAGTCTTGCCTGAATTGGTAGCACCTATATGAAAGATTATCTCTCTTTTAAGTTCTCTAGCAAGAGGAAAGAGCTTTTTGAAGTCTCTAATAGTCATAGCTAGAAGCTCTTCTCTCTTCTGTTTCTCTTGAATAGGTTTAATATACTCTATAAAGTGAAAGAGTATCCGTCTTTTAATTTTTTCTTTAATCTTTAATCTATTCGCAGAACTAATATGAGGTTCAATAAAACGAATAATGAACTCGTGAAGCTTAGACTCTTCAATCTCAATTTTGCTACTTTTGTCTCTCATATCTTCAAGTATATCATCTATAGCAATATTAAAATGTGCCAATAACTCCTCATTTACACTATGCAAATCCTCTTTGATAGGTGGATTATTTCCTCTTAGGATAAAATTGGAGAAGAGTGGTTTGCCATAATTAACAGAGGTGATATAGTGTAGAGTTGTACCAAAAAGAGAGAGGCTTTTATCTTTGTCTATAATTATATGGTCTTGCGATTGGCTTATATGATATTTCTCACCAAATCCATCAATAACCCTCTCTATAATCTCCATAGAGATAGGTGCATCATAGAGTCCACTCTCTGGAGGCATGGATTTTAGTATCTGCATAATTTCATTTTGATTGAGGTAGTGACTGTTCTTAACTGTATCCAAAAATGCTTCTAGCTCTTCATTTTTCTGCTCTATGGTACTTTGTTTTATCTCTTGTAGCTTTTCTATTATCGCATCATCACCCTGAGTCCAAAGTTCATCCATAGATAATGATATACTCTTACATAGAAGAAGCTTATTAAAATCAAAACTCTCCAAAGCAAATGAAAAACTATGATAAAACTCCATCTCATTAAGTGTTGTAAATATAATATCAAGAGAAGTTTCTAATACTCCCAATCTACTTTTGGTACGAATATAGTGAAGCTTGTTAAGAACTTTATCCTCTGTGATACGACTATCTCGTACATCTACAAAAGCTTCAAGAAGTAAGTTCTCTTCATGTTTATTATACTCCACACCATCAAGAAACATAAGTATCTTCTCAACTCTATCAAGTGGGCGTTTGGTACTGCTATAAGGGATAGCTTTGTAGCTCTGTGTGAGATAGGAGACTATCATCGTACGAGTTGTAGTATCACCCTCACTCCATATACGACGCAGGGTGCGTATCATCTCATCTCTGCTATAAGAGGGCATTGCAATCTCTAAGAGCATCATAAGCTCTATAAGTTTATCATCACCAAGAGTGGTAACACCCTCATCAAAAGGCTCACCACCAAAGTAGTTGCGTATCTTATTGTTTAGTTTTATTAAATATTTTTTCTTTTTTGCCATTTGGTATTATAGCATTATATATTAGATTAAATCAACTTACAATATATCTCTCAACACCATAGCATAATGCAATACCACAAGATTGAGTATAAATATTCCCATAGATGACCCTCTCGATAGGAACTTTTCTAGTTTTGATTTTTCACTATTAAGTCTTATCATAGATATAGCCATGTGTATTATAGTCAATACTACTATCACTGCTACGATATATAGCTTCATTCTTAGTGCGTCTATGGCTTGATTGGATAGGTCTGAAAATAGAATATCTAGTAATCCATTGGTGCTTATCATCACATATCCTGTGATTAGTAATATAACTAGTGATACACTCTCGAAATAGCCATATATTGGTCCTATGCGTGGATATACGGCATCTTTGTCCTCTTGTTTGCGTAGTGTTACTCCTAGTAGAAACATAAAAAATGCTCCACCTATCCATGCTATGGCAGATACTATATGTAGATGTATAGCCCAACCCATTATGTATCCAACTTCAATACAGCCATAAATGCCTCTTGTGGTACTTCTACTCTTCCTATCGATTTCATCCGTTTTTTACCTGCTTTTTGCTTCTCTAGGAGTTTTCTCTTTCTTGTGATGTCTCCACCATAACATTTGGCTGTTACATTTTTACCCATAGATTTAACCGTGCTTCTTGCTATTACATTATTACCAATACTCGCTTGTATGGCTACTTCAAATAGTTGTCTAGGTATTAGCTCTTTTAGTTGTGCTACAAATGCTAGACCTCTATTTCTTGCTTTGTCTTCTGGTACGATGATAGATAGTGAATCTACCACTTCTCCTGCTACTTTGATGTCTAGTTTGACTAGATTTCCCTCTCTAAATCCTATAGTCTCATAATCAAAACTCGCATACCCTTTGGTCATGGATTTTAGCTTGTCATAGAAATCTAATACTATCTCATTCATAGGTATATCATACTCTAGTAGCACTCTAGTCTCATTGAGGTAGTCCATTTTTATCTGTATTCCTCTTCTATCGTTGAGAAGTTTGATGAGATTTCCTACAAACTCTTGAGGCGTAAGTATAGTAGCTTTGACATACGGCTCATATATCTTATCTATCTTTTGAGGCTCAGGGAGTTCGCTAGGATTTTGTATAACTATCTCTGTGCCATCTGTCTGCTTGACATGATATACCACCGTAGGGGCTGTAGCGATTAGTTCTAGGTTAAACTCTCTCTCTAGCCTCTCTTTGATGACCTCCATGTGAAGCATTCCCAAAAATCCTGTCCTAAATCCACTTCCTAATGCCATAGAACTCTCAGGCTCAAAGCTCAAAGATGAGTCGTTTAGTCGGAGCTTGTTTAGTGCATCTCTTAGGTCTTCAAACTTATCTGTCTCAATAGGATAAATACCTGCAAATACAAAAGGTTTGGCAGGTTCAAATCCATGTATTATATTAGCCGTTGGATTTTTGGCATCTGTGACGGTATCACCTACTTGGAGACTATCCACAGTCTTTAGACCCATAACTATAATCCCTATCTCACCAGTTTTTATCTCATCTGTTTGGATATTGGCTATAGGATTTGGATACATCATACTTAGCACTTGATGGTCATCTTTTGTACCCATTATCTTGACTATTTGACCCTTTTTGATACTACCCTCAAACATCCGTACAAGAGCCAAAGCACCCATATAGTTATCAAACCAACTATCATAAATAAGTGCCTTGGCAGGAGCATCTTCATCTCCAGTGGGTGCTGGAACTCTATCAATTATGCTATCTATAAGCTCTTTTACCCCCTCACCAGTCTTGGCTGATACTAGATTGTGTTCGGTAGCATCTATACCTATCGCCTCTTCTAGTTCGGTCAATACTCTATCTGGGTCTGAGGCTGGTAAATCTATCTTGTTTACCACAGGCAGTAGTTCTAGGTCATTTTCTATAGCAATATATACATTTGCTATAGTCTGTGCCTCTACACCCTGAGCAGCATCGACGATAAGCAACGCCCCCTCACTCGAAGCCAAAGAGCGACTTACCTCATAAGAGAAATCTACATGTCCAGGGGTATCTATCAGATTGAGGATATAACTCTCTCCATCTTTAACATACTCTAGCCTAACAGATTGAGCCTTAATAGTGATACCACGCTCTTTTTCTATATCCATAGTATCCATCACTTGTGCAGACATCTGTCTATCACTCACAGCCCCACACTCTTGTATGATACGGTCTGCTAAGGTAGATTTACCATGGTCGATATGTGCTATAATAGAGAAATTTCGTATATGTGATTGAGGTATTGCTTTTGCCAATTTTGTTCCTTCAAAAATAAGTTTGATATTATATCATTTTTCTTTTGTTACAACGAGTTGAGTCAATACAGCAATTCTAACTATCCCTAAAAAATCACTCCTAAACCATAAATAATTCTCTAACACCCTTAAAGTCAGATGCACATACTAGTAGAGAAACTCTATCTCTTGCCAAAAACTTTATTAAACTATTTTAGAGTAATCAATAGGTTTTTGATAAAAAACGCATCTACTTTTCTTAATTTATGCACTCTAAATCCTCTCCCACTTATACCCTACCACATTACGAGATTTACTATCAAACTCCACACCAACAATATAAATCTCATTATAATCTGATTTGTATTTCAAATGATAATTTCTACTTTTTATCTGAGCCAATGCACCTGTTTGATTGACTTTAAACTCAAAAATAAATACCTTGTCATCTATAAAAACACTTAAATCAATTCGTCCTATACTTGTGGCATCTTCTGCTATAATCTTATCAAATCCACTACCTGCAAAATATCCATAAATCACACTTGCATAAAAACCCTCATAGTTTTCTATATAATTATTGGTAAAGTTATTATAAGCGATGGAGGCAAAGAGAGATTGTAATGCTGTCTCTAAATCATCTAATTTAGCCTCTTCTAGTAAATCAATTAGGCT
>JASFZJ010000096.1:0-13290 GCA_045267865.1 Sulfurovum sp.
TCATGAGATTATATTGGAGTGTTTAGGGGATGATTATAGGGATTTCTATTATTAGTTGATTTATATTCGTTTAAGGTTATAGGGGTGATGAATGTCGGTAATAAAATGATAAAATATAGTTAATGAAAAAAAGGATAAAAATATGGAAAATAGTTTATTTTATAATAATATTAAAGAGAATGAAATTAATAAAGAAATTATTGCTCAAATAAAAGAATATATAGAAAATAATCCAACTGAACAGATATACTTAATTACAGCTCCATTAGGGGAGAATAAATATAGTTATGATTATGAAGAAAATATGATTGTTATTTTATCCCCTAAGCATAAAATTATATTTTTAGATTTAGCAGGTAATGAAGATAACTTTGAAGAGTATTATGAAGATTTCATAGAAGATTTAGCTTCTATATCTGATAAATTTAACTATAAAGAGTATATTGGACGACCTAGAAAATGGAAACAAGATTTAATTGTAAGAGTAGTTAAGAATGATGATTTTAATATTAAATTGTTACTTAATCAGCATAAGATTGATAATACATTAGAACGGAAAATAGAGTTAGTTATCTCTTTACTTATTGGTAGTATAAATGATATAAAAAAAATAGGTATAAATAAACCTGAATCATTATTGGAAAAAGTAAAAAA
This sequence comes from Sulfurovum sp., assembly GCA_045267865.1. Taxonomy (GTDB): domain Bacteria; phylum Campylobacterota; class Campylobacteria; order Campylobacterales; family Sulfurovaceae; genus Sulfurovum. The sequence continues at coordinate 655 of JASFZJ010000096.1, forward strand.
TAATATTATACTATTTGATGGAGAACAAACTAGATTTATATATCAAAAACTAGAACAAAAAAGAGTATCAATACAAGGTTTATCTGGTAGTGGAAAAACTGAACTTTTATTACATAAATTAAAAGAGATATATACATCAGACGAGGAAAGTAAAATATTTTTTACTTGTCATAATATTGCATTGGCAAATACATTAAAAAGTAGGATTCCTAATTTCTTTAACTTTATGAAAGTGGAGAAACAGATACAGTGGAATGAACAACTATGGGTAGATAATGCTTGGGGTTCGCAAAGAGATAAAAATTCTGGGCTATATACATATATTTGTGATTTTTATAATATCCCTTTTTCTCGTTGGAGTAATAAAACTTCTTATGAAAAAATATTTACAGAAGCAGTAGAAGAGATAAATAAGATAAATCCTAGTGAATTTAAATGTGCTTTTGATTATATTTTAATAGATGAAAGACAAGATTTTCCAGATGTATTTTTTGAATTATGTGAAAAGATTACAAAAAAACAAATTTATATTGCAGGAGATATTTTTCAAGATATTTATGACCATGATATTGAACAACGAATTATAAATGTGGACTTTGTATTGAATAAATGCTATAGAACTGACCCTAGAATTTTAATGTTTGCTCACTCTATTGGTATGGGATTATTTGATAAAATTAAATTAAATTGGCTTAAGGATGAAGAATGGAAAGCTTGTGGATATCAAATAAAAAGAAATGGTAAAGATATTTCTTTATCAAGGGAAAGTGTTAGAAAATTTGAAGATTTAGATATGGAAAATATTAAAAGTATGAATATTAATAAGTATGAAAATATAAATCAGATTATTGATATTATAAATAATATTAGAAAGGAAAATCCTAATGTAAAGCCTGATGATATTGCGATTATAGTTTTGGATAATAAGAATATCTATAGTTTTATAGATCAATTAGAATATGAAATTATAGATAAGTTAAAATGGAATGTAAATATTAGTTATCAAAATAAAAAAAAGATAGATAATACATTATTTATAAGTAATAAAAATAATGTTAAAGGTTTAGAATTTCCATTTATTATATGTATAACAGATGAAGTCTTAGATAACTATGTTTATAGAAATACTTTATATACGATGCTGACGCGTTCTTTTATTCAGTCTTTTTTATTGGTTGAAAAGGATATTAATTTAGAAGTTCAAAAAGAGGGACTAGAGATTATAAATAATAAAAAATATATTAAAACAATAGAACCTACAAATATTGAAAAAGAGGATATAAAAAAGACAATTATTAAATTTAAGGAGAAAAAAAATAAAACTTATGATGAATTTCTTAAACCTATTTTTGACTCTTTTAAATTGAATATAAATAGCAGAGAAAAATTAACAAGAAAGATTGCTAATGATATTAAAGATAAATTTAATAGTGAAGAGATAAGTGAATATATTAAATTCAATAAAAAGTATTGTTAGATGAAAGATTATACTTTTAATATAAATCAAATATTTAAAAATAAAGTTTCTTTAGCTATACGCAGAAAAGAGGATATAATAATTCTTCTAATGGAAAGTATTAGATATATGCTTCTAAATCCATCTATAAAAGAGGAATCTACAAGTACAATGATTTTAAAAATTGATAAAATGAAAAGATTATTTTTCTTTGAAAAAACAAAATATTTTTCTATTATATTCCCTTTTTCTATTAAGACTGAAGGTGATAATCTATTGTTTTATAGTAAATATATATCAAATATAGATGCAAAAATATGTATAGATATTTTATCTTTATTATCTTGTAACAAAAGTGAAGAATCAACCTGTGTAACTGATATTTTAGAACCTTTAACAGATATGAATGACTATCATGAATATATTGGAACTTTAATCAAAGAACTTTTATTTATGGAAGATGGGTATATTCGCTATGATTATGACAAAGAACATGAGAATGGAAATTTGCACCCTTTAAATCATTATGATATATTCTATTCTAGTCATGCTACTTTTAAAATAGGACTAAACCAAAAGTTAGATGAAAGTGAGTTTATTGATTTGTTGAATATAAAGAGTGATTGTAAATATTTAGGTTAAATAAATTATGAATAAAATAATCGTAATTACTCACCCTATCCTTAAATATAAATAAATATTCAACAGTTAAAGCTGTTGAATAAGTGAAATATAAAGTATCCCTTAAATCATACCACCAGACTGAACTCCCCAAGTGGTTCTCCATCTTGTTTTGACCAATGAGATACCTATAATCGCTATAAGTACAACACCTCCAAATATCATAAATCCTGTTGAGTATCCATCAAACGCCCCTTTACTCCAGCCTAGAGTTTGGATAAGTAGTGTGCCTCCTATTCCTCCTGCTGCTCCTACTAGACCTGTCATAATGCCTATATCTTTGCCAAATCTTTGTGGTACTAACTGGAATACTGCTCCGTTTGCCATTCCTAAGTTTGCCATAATCAAGAATAATACTACTATAGCCAACCAAAAAGGTAGAGTTATAAAGGCGTTGATAAACGCCATCGTTGCTACTACACCAAAGAATATATATAGAGACTTAATCCCACCCATTTTGTCTGCTATAGCTCCTCCGACAGGACGCAAAACAGCTCCTGCAAATATGGTCAATGCTCCGAAGTAACCTGCTATTACTTTGACATTGTTTTCATCAAATATCTCTACACCGATGGCTGACATATCGGCACTGTATGTATTCATCAGATAGACTTTCATATATCCTGCGAACCCTACAAATCCACCAAAAGATATAGCATAAAATAGTGAGAACCACCATGTATCTCTATCTTTTAGAAGTTTACCATAGTCTTTGAGTTTTTTTGGTCGTGCTTTATATACAGATTCTGGTGCATTTTTGGCTATAAATGCGTAAGCTATAAATACCACTATTGCCATCACAGCACCTACTAGAAATACACTCTCCCAACCCCAAAGTTCGGCTATCTTGGGTGCGAATAGGAAGTCTATAACTACACCTATATTACCAGCACCTGCTATACCTAGGACTATTCCTTGTGATTTGGGTGGATACCATTGACCTGCTTGTGGAAGTGCTACTGCAAATGAAGCCCCTGCAAAACCTAGACCAAGAGCTACTATAAGAAGCTGATTATAAGAGATAGTATCACCTAATAAATAAGCTGTCAAAAGAGCAATAATCACTATTGATTGAGCAAATAGTGCTGTGGCTTTTGCTCCAAATTTATCTACTCCAAATCCTAAGACTATTCGTAGTAATGCACCTGATAATATAGGTAGTGAAAGTAGTGTAGCTTTCTCTCCTGATGTCATAATATGTCCTGCTAGTGCCAACGCTTCACCTATCTCTGTGCTTAGTGGTCCTAACATAGTCCATACCATAAAACTCATATCAAAGTATAAAAACGCCATAAAGAGAGTTGGTGTATGACCTTGTCCTTTTAGTGATTTAAATCCTGCCATAATTTAGCTCCTGTAATTAATATAAGCGTATTATATAGTAAAAATATTATTTTTTAATCACTGTGATGATTAAAATTTAATCAATAATAATTCTCAAATTAATGCTTAAATATTAATCACTCATTTGACTATTTTATCTCTCTTATATATTATACTTGCCTTTAAATTAGGAAATAAAATATTTAATTAATCTTAAATTCAAATGGAGATAAATAATGCAGACACCACTAGAGAGTTTTATAGACTATAAAGCAGATACCAATATGCAGTGTGGTAACTACTCTATAGAGATACCCAAACCAAAAGAGGGAGAGCAGTATCGCTTTCATTTTGATGCTGTGGCTTGTGTGGGATGTAGATGTTGTGAAGTGGCATGTAATGAGCAGAACAACAATCCAGCAGATATAAAGTGGAGAAGAGTAGGAGAGATGGAGGGAGGAGTGTTTCCTGCTTTTACTCAACTACTCAACTCTATGAGCTGTAATCATTGTATAGACCCTGAGTGTCTAAGAGGGTGTCCTACCAACTCATATATCAAGATAGAGGAGACGGGTATCGTCGTGCATGATGATGATACTTGTATAGGGTGTCAATATTGTACTTGGAACTGTCCTTATGGTGTACCTGTCTTTCATGAAGAGCGAAATATTGTCACAAAATGCCACATGTGTCACGAAAAGCTAGATGTGGGTGAGACTCCTGCTTGTGTTCAGTCTTGTCCATCAGGAGCGATAGAGATAGAGGTGGTAAATGTAAAAGAGTGGCTAGAGAAAGGTATAGATGAAAATCACAATATGCCGTTTTTACCAAACCCCAAAATTACCAACTCTACTACTAGATATACGATTCCTGATAATATGCCTGAGACGATGAAAGAGATGGATGAACATCTACTCAAACCATCTCATAGTGAGATGCCTCTAGTCTTTATGACTGTTTTGACACAGATTTCACTTGGTGGATTTTTGGCTCTATTTTTGGGTGACATTATGAGTCTCTTTGGATTTGCTCCCACTGGTTGGATAATGGCTCTTTTGGTTATGACTCCCTCAGCGTTAGGGTTGCCTCTCTCAGCTCTACACCTAGGAAGACCATTTTTAGCACTAAGCGCTATGAAAAATATCAAAACATCATGGCTATCTCGTGAAGCACTATCTCTAGGAGTCTTTACAGGACTTATGAGTGGTGTAGTGGCAATGTATTTCTTTGAAGTTGATAGAGTTTGGCGTTTGATAGTAGAGGCTCTTACATTAGCTGTGGGTATCTATGGTATATATGCTCAATCTATGATTTATCGTATTAGGGCAAGACCATCATGGGATAGAGTTACTACCAATTTCAAGTTTTTTGGTGTGGGATATGTGGGTATTTTTTTGATGGCTCTTATCGCTACTGTTTTGGAGCTAGATAGTGTGGCTATGCCTCTTATCACATTAGGTATGATGGGTGCATTGGCACAGATGTTTTTTAGTTATGAGGACTTGAGGACACTAAGTGATGAAGACGAGAATAGCTATCAGCTTCAGAGAAGTTTGAGAATATATAATGAATTTTTCCCCAATATTAAGATATTTAGATTTGTCTCTATACTATTGGGTGGTATATTATTACCTCTCTTAGCTATCATATGGGGAAGTGGAGTTGTGAGTATAGTGTTATTGTCTCTATCTTTTGTTTTGGTGTTTATTAGTGAGATTAGTGATAGATTTTTATTTTATTCAACTGTTGTGCCTTTGGGTATGGCAGGTGGATTTTTTGTAGGGAAGCAGAGGTAACAATTATGATAAAAAAGATAAAAGATTTTTTGGGTTTTGATATAAAAGAGAAGAAGTATAAACTCTCATCTGATGAGAAGTTTGGAGTGATAAGTGATGAGAAGAGACCTGATAAGTGGGTATCTTCTACTTGTGGATATTGTGGTGTGGGGTGTGGACTCTATATCGGTGTCAAAGATGGCAAAGCCGTATATACCAAAGGCGATCCAAAACATAGCGTAAATAGTGGAACACTATGTCCAAAGGGTCTAAGTGAACATCAGATAATAGACTCACCCAACCGTATTCTTACACCACTCATCAAGAAAGATGGTAAACTTACTCCTAGTTCGTGGAGTGAAGCATACTCCAAAGTAGCAGATGAGTTTAAGAGAATAAAAGCCCAAAATGGAGCAGAAGCTATTGGCGTTATCTCTACAGGACAGTTGCTCACAGAGGAGTTTTATACATTAGGTAAATTTGTACAGTTAGGATTAGGAACAAATAACTTTGATGGCAATACTACGCTCTGTATGGCATCATCTGTAGTAGGATATAAGCAATCACTAGGAAGTGATGGACCAGTAGGCTCTTATGAGGATTTTGAGAAATCTGATGTAATCTTTTTGATAGGTGCAAATATAGCAGATAACCACCCTATACTTACGCTTCATCTCAATAAAAATCCTAAGAAAAAAATAATAGTAATAGACCCACGAGCCTCCAAGACATCTCAGATGGCAGATATATATCTACCTATAAAAGCACGAACAGATTTGGCACTATTTAATGGACTAGCACATATCATCATAGAACAAGGTTGGGCAGATGCTGATTATATCAAAGATAATGTTACAGGATACGCACAACTCAAAAAACATCTACAAGATTATCCACCTCAACAAGTAGCCAATATCACAGGTATTGATGTAAAGATACTCTATGAACTAGCTAGAGAGTTTGTAGTCAATGATAGTGTGCTAAGTGCATGGACGATGGGAGTCAATCAATCTTTTATGGGTACTGATACGGTAAGTGCTATTATCAATGTACACCTTCTCACAGGTCAAATAGGCAAAGAGGGAGCAGGACCTTTTTCTATCACAGGACAGTGTAATGCTATGGGAACTAGAGAGTGTGGATTTACCTCATCTCTCCCTGCTTATCGAGCATTTGGAGATGAAGAGGCACTAATGGATTATGCGTCTATAGTTGGTGTGCCTGAGAGTATTGTACCTAGAGAGAGAGGGTACAAATATGCTGAGATAATTGATGCGATAGATAGAGGAGAGATAAAAGCTCTTTGGATAATAGCTACTAATCCACTCGTAAGCTTTGTAAACCAAAATAAACTAAGAGAGACTCTGGCAAAATTAGACCTATTGGTAGTACAAGATGCCTTTTTGGGTGATACAGCAGAGATAGCAGATGTGGTATTTTCTGCTGCTACTTGGGGAGAGAAAGAGGGAACTTATACCAATAGTGAGAGACGATGTAACAGAGCTAACAAAGCCGTCGAACCTATCGGAGAGTCCAAAAGTGATTTTGATATTGTATTGGAGTTCTCTAAAGAGTTTGAGGGTGTATCAGAGCTACTATTTCCCAATTGGAAAACACCACTAGATGCGTTTGATGAGTTCAAGAGAGTGAGCAGAGGACAACTTTGTGACTATTCGGGTATGAGTTATGAGCTAATCGAAGAACTCGGTGGTATCCAATGGCCTTGTAATAGTGATAATCCCAAAGGTACAAAAAGGCTCTATACTCCTGATATGGATTATAAGTTTACTGATAAAAAGGCAAAGTTACTATGCCTAGAGTGGCTACCTATGTCAGAGCCAATTAGTCCAGAGTTCCCTGCTATTATGAATACAGGTCGTACAGTAGAGCAGTGGCATACACGCACCAAAACTCGTTCAATTGATATACTCAATAATCTAGCACCCAAGGCGTGGATAGATATAAACCCAATAGATGCTAATAAGCTACAAGTTCAAAGTGGTGATAATATAGATATATCAAGCCCTAGAGGTAGAGTAAAAGATGTAATAGTAAGGGTTACGCAGAGTGTTAGAGAGGGTAATACTTTTGTACCTTTTCACTTTAATACGGAGCTTGTTAATGCTCTAACTGATGAGAGCTTTTGTCCTAAATCAGGTGAACCTAACTACAAGCAGACAGCCATTCAGATACATTCAGAGAAAGTTCCTGATGGATTAACATTACCAAAGAGTGATATTCGTGGAGAGATAGAACTTATCAAAATAGTTAATATAGTTAAAGTAAAGATAAAAGATAATGAAAAGGTAGTATAATGATAGCAGTTTTACAAAAAGCGTTTGATGCTAGAAATAAAAAGCTAAATAAAATTGAAGTGGTAAAAAATATGAAAAACCCACAAGAGGCTCTTGAGAAGTTAGAGTATTATGCACTTCATGGCTATGACTCTATACCTGATGAAGACAAAAAATACTTTTTGAAATGCTTTGGTATATACGATAGACCTACTACACCAGAGAGATTTATGCTCAAACTCCGTATCCCTGCTGGACACCTAACTTCAAATCAAGCAAACGAAATAGGTGAATGTGCTAGAGATTTTGGAGAGGATTATATAGACCTTACTACAAGGTCTCAATGTGAGCTAAGATATCTCAAAATAGAAAATTTACCCACTATCATAAGTAGGCTCAAAGCTGTTGGAATAGATGCCTATCAGACAGGAGTAGATAATATCAGAGGGATAATGGGCGACCCTTTAGATGATTTGGCATTTGATAATATCTTGCCATCTCAAAAGACGATTATCAAACTCCAAGAGAAATTTCTCTACTCTCCTGATTGGATTTCTACCCTTCCACGCAAATTTAACACAGCAATCACAGGCTCAATGTCCAATAGATGTAATGCCTACTGTCACGATGCTTCTTTTGTATTAGCTCAAAAAAATGGAGTCTATGGATACAATATGTATCTAGGTGGCAAAGTCGGAATAGTAGGTAAAAGTGCCGATATATTTTTGAAAAATGAAGATGAGGTAATCAAAGCGTTTGACGCGATTATAGAGCTTTTTAAACGATTTGGATTTAGAGATAATAGAAATAAAAATAGACTTCATTTTCTAATAGAAGCCGTGGGAATAGAGGTTATGTCATCAGCAATAAGAGAATATAGCAAGATAGATTTTGCTACAAGTGGTGAGAGTATGACAAAGATAGATTTCAACGACTCTGAACAAGGTAAAATAGCCCTTAAAGATGGCTCTTTTGGTGTGCATATTGTTATCCCCTCTGGTATGTTTAGTGGCTCTGATTTGGTAGAAGTAGCTAGACTAGGTACTCAATATGGAAATGAAGAGATACGATTTGATATGGAGCAAAATATCTATATATTGGGTGTGAGAGATGTAGATACTCTACTTAGTGAGGAGTTTTTTGGTAGATATAAAAATATAGATACGCCTTATTTTAATCACCTTATAGCATGTGCAGGGACGAAACACTGCCCCTTTGGAGTGATAGAAAATAAAAATGATGCTATCAATATGTCTAATTACCTAAATAAAGCCGTACCACTTGATAGTGGAAGAGTACGAATGTATTGGTCAGGATGTGTCAAAGGGTGTGGTATCCACGGATTAGCAGATATTGGATTTGAGGGATGCAAAGCCAAAGTAGATGGAAATAGAGAAGATGGAGTAAATATCTCTCTAGGAGGCAAATTAGTAAGCGATGTAAAAGAGGGACACACTATTATCAAATCAGCCCCTTTGAGATTTGCCCATCTCTACATAGAAACCCTTATGGTTGAATACAAAAAATATAGAAAAGTAGATGAGAGTTTTGAGAGTTTCAATGATAGGGTACTGCGAAACTATAGCTACGCAAGAGTAGGATTTGCTATGATATTAGGTGCATATTTAAGAGAGAAAAATATAGATATAGGATTTGGATTTAGTGACACCACAAATACAGGAGGGACAGAAGCCTTTGAGATATTTGAACTTGGACGAAAACTATATTATAACCTAACCAAAAAATCACCATACTCATCATATACAAACTATACAAATACTCTTAAAAATGAAAAACTAGAAGATATAAGAAAACTTGTACCAAATATAGATAAAAATCTAGCATTAATGATAGAGAGAATGATAGGAGGAGATGAGGATAAAAGAGCTGTTGTGTTTTCTGAATTGAAGGGGTTTTTGGAGTTGGGGTAGTAAAGTTAGAATGTGGTTTTATTTAAATTGGAATTGTTATAGCCGTATTAATGTATTTATTAGAGTCATTTCATATTATTTCACACGGACACTTTCCACTCAATTGGCACTTTTTTGTTTTACTCTCTGGTATATCATTACTCCTTGCAGGAGTTACCAAAAAGTATCTATTTATAGAAGGCTTTGAAGAAGAGAAAAACAATTTTGAAGAGATGTTACCTATTTTTGAAAAGGCATCTACTCTATTGCAGATAGATAACAATAAAATTACTATAAAAGATAGAGAGTTACTAGAACGAGTCATTTTTAACTTAAGCAAAAAGAGCTTGATATTGCTCATTTTGATGGGTTTTGAGTAATGCAAATATAATTTTACTTTATGTTTACAACAATAACTTTTAGATATAATATTATGATTACAACACTAAAAGGATACTGATGATAAATATTTTAAGAGCATATCAGCAAAATTACCTCAATAATATGAAGATTAATTATAAAAGATATTTTCATAATATTGTTGATTTTGATAATAAACTTATTGGTATTATCGGTGCAAGAGGTGTAGGAAAAACAATTTTTTTACTTCAATATCTCAAAGAGTCTCCATTTGAATTTCATCAAAAATTATATTTTAGTGCAGATGTGATAGATATTGATTCTATTTTTGATATAGCTTATGAGTTTCATAAAGTTGGTGGTAAACTTTTGATTATAGATGAAATTCATAAATATAATAATTTTGAGATAGAGCTAAAAAAGATTTATGATATGTTGGATTTAAAAGTTATCTTTAGTGGTTCTAGTGCAATTAAATTAGATAACTCCAAAGGTGATTTGAGTAGAAGAGCGATAATGTATAATATGAATGGATTATCATTTAGAGAATTTATTGAACTCAAAGAGGGAATAGAGTTACCATATTTTACTTTGGAAGATATTTTAAACAATCATATCAATATATCTGCAACTATTTTATCCCAAATTAAGCCATATCAATATTGGAATGAATATTTAAAATATGGATTTTATCCATTTTATTTTGAAAATCAAAACTCATATCCCATACGCCTTAAAGAGACTATCAATACCGTTATTGAGGTGGATATTCCATCAATATTTAAAATAGAGTATGAAAAAATTATAAATCTAAAGAAATTAGTAAGATTAGTATGTCAATCAAAACCATTTGAGATAAATATACGAGAGTTGTCCTCCAAAATTGGTATAGGAGATTATCAAACACTATATAAATATTTAGAGTATCTCAAAAGGGGCAAGATTTTAAATATATTAAAGCCTCTATCTAAAGGTGATAATATCTTTTCAAAACCAGATAAGATATATCTATCTAATCCAAATTTACACTTTTCATACTGTAATAATAGTGAGATAGGCACAATAAGGGAGGTCTTCTTTGCTTCTCAATTTCATGAAGATAGATTACATAGTATTAAGAGAGGTGACTTTTTATTAGATGGTAAATATACTTTTGAGATTGGTGGTAAAAACAAAGGATTTAAACAGATAAAAGATATAGAAAATTCTTATGTAGTTAGAGATGATATTGAGATAGGTGATAAGAATATATTACCTCTTTGGTTATTTGGATTTTTGTATTAAGTAAGTTTCTTTTGTTACCATAATTTCGTGGTAACGCATACGAGAACTATAACACCCAAGCCATCTCAAATGCTTCTTTATCGCTATATCTGATAAAATAGTAAGACTTTAATCAATATATTGGTATCATATTCCCAACTTTATCTATAAAAAAGGGAATGTAATGTCAATTATCAACTCATTACGAGAATATTCTATGCTATTTCTTGCAAGAAAAACACCCAAATATGAACGAGAACTACTTCATCAACTTAATTTAAATAATAAACTCATAGGCATTGTCGGAGCAAAAGGAGTTGGGAAGACTACACTTCTTTTACAATTTATGAAAAAATCTAATTTTGACTCCAACGAGATGTTGTATATATCTGTGGATCACCCTTTGATGAGTTCTACTACTATACTTGATGTAGCCAAGGATTTTTCTGCTATTGGAGGTAAACTTTTGATATTTGATGAGATACATTCTCAACCAAACTTTGCTAATGATTTAAAGACAATTTGGGACTTTTTTGATATAAATATTATATTTTCAGGCTCATCGGCGATACATTTAGAGGGTGCTGATTTGAGTAGAAGAGCATTGAAATATACTCTACCCACTCTATCTTTTAGAGAATTTTTGGAGATAGAGACCTCTATTAAATTTCATAAATATACCCTAAATGAGATAATAAATAACCATACAGATATTAGTGCAGAGATAATATCAACTATCAAACCACTAAAATACTTTAGCTCTTATATGGAGTACGGTTTTTACCCTTTTTACCTAGAAGATAGAGAGAGTGTAAAGATAAAACTCACAGAGGCTATCAATAAAACAATAGATGTAGATATTATCCAAATATATAATATTGATGCCAAAAAGCTTAGAAATATCAAAAAGATATTGACTATGTTATGCCTATCTGCTCCTTATAAACCAAATATGAGAACATTGGCAGAAGCTGTAGAGCTTGATAATAAAACACTTTACAGTTATCTAAATGCTCTTCAATCAGGGAAAATAATTAGGATGATACATACAAACAGTAGAGGAGAAGGTATTATAAAAAAGCCTAAAAAAATCTATCTTGACAACCCAAATATATTCCATTCTCTATGCTCATCATCACACATCGGTACACTTCGTGAAAGTTTCATAGCTTCATCTTTACAAAATGCACAATACACTATAACTACCTCCCAAAAAGGTGATTTTATAATAGATAAACTCTACACCATAGAAGTAGGTGGTAAAAACAAAAGCTTCAAACAGATTAAAGATATAGAGAATAGTTTTGTAGTATACCCACCCCAAAATAAAATTAGCATAAATAAATAAAAAACTGATATAATGACATATTATGAATTCACTAAACCTAACTCAAGAAGAGAAGGGTAATGTACCAATTCCGTTGATAAAACAAGTCTAAGGAAGCTTTAAAGAAAAAAGGTGTTTAATTACAGAGAAGAGATGAAAATAGAAATAGAAGTAAAATGTCCATATTGTGATAGTTGTAATATTGTAAAAAATGGAAAAGATGAACATGGTAAACAGAGATTTTTGT
>JASFZJ010000097.1:0-9894 GCA_045267865.1 Sulfurovum sp.
AATATTAATTTTTCAAATATTGACTTTTTATGTTTTTTCATAGTTTATATATAGCATATTATTGCTTAACTTTCTAAATTAGAATTGAAGAGGCAAAAGTACCTCCACAGATGTTAAATTTACTTAAAAAAGTAAAACTAGAGGAACTAGATAATTATGGACAAAAAATTAGAATTAGTTATTGAGATTGTCTCTTCATTAGAAAGTTTTGCTAGAGATAGAACGAACTATCCTGATGATTTCATTCAAGCAAATAGAGAAGAAACTTGACTTAAAGAGACTATTAAAGATAGCAAAAAACATCGTACCAAAATCTATCAACTCAAAAATAAAATTTCAAATTTAACTTTAGGTATTATTGCTTTAAGTGCATCAAGATTAGATTTTAAACCTGCTTTGGTGATTGATTATATATTTATCGCCAATCAATTTAGAGAACGAAATAGTAGTATAAATTATGCTCAATATTTGATACTCTTTGCTTTTGAGAAAGGTTTAAAATTACAAAAAGAGATAGGCGTATCAAATTTGATTTTATATCCTGACAATGAAGAAGATAATCTTATCGCTTATTATAAAAAGAGATATGGATTTATTGAAATACGAGAATATATTGCTATTGGGAAAAAGGTTCAATTTGAAAAATGGTTATATTTGCCATTGAAACAGAAATAACAAAAACCACTACCCCCGAAACCACCCCAAAGCACACCCAACAATATCATCATCATCTTTACTCCGAGCCTTCAAAACCAATCTCTCTTTCCCCTCTTCTCTAAACTCAATAAAGACACTCTCACCATAAGATGAAACCTTAGAAACTCCTCTCTCTCTAGCCAATACTTTCATCACCATCACATCTATAAATGCCCTAGTTATCGTATCAAGTTTGCCAAATCTATCGGCTATTTCATTCTCTATCTCATATACTTCTCCTGTGGTTTCGCATTGTGATAGTCAGCGATATAGTTCTAGTCTTAGCCTATCTTCTTGTATGAGTTCTTCATTCAAATATGCGTCTATTGATAGCTTCATATCTATATTTTGGGTGACCTCTTTGTCTTGTCCACTTAGCTCTTTTATCGCGTCTTCTAGCATTTTGAGGTAGAGTTAATGACATCAAAATCCTTTATTATATAAAATAGTCTATTATTATCATCCATCAGTTTAGGGACAATCCAATATTTAATCTTAATTTTGCCACAATCTCTATTAAGCTTTAGTAAAGGGGCTGAGAATTGTACCAATGGATAATCAATACCACCAATAAAAAGCTGATTACATCGCAAAATCCTCAAACTACTCTCCCAAAGAGCTTTATGAGGTGCATTAAATTCAAACTGTTGCGAAGCATACTCAGAACAACTAGGATAATATCTACAAGAAGCAGGAAGCATTTTGGATATGTATTGATACCCTTTTATAGGTGTGAGATAGAATTTTTTATTTAGCATTTATATATAGAAAACCTTTTTTTAATTATTATAGTTAATTGACTTCGTTCCCACAATTTTCTGGGAATGCCTACTTTATTTTAAACCTAAAGATATAATTATGCATACATAGGAAAAAATTTATATTTGTTTATATCTTCTTGATCTCATATCAAATGCAGCCTCACTACCTTCCATTACATCACATATTTCTTTCTTAATTCCCACCTTATCAACACTTCCATCAGTCAATATTTTTAAATATTTACTTTCAGAATCCATTGATATAATATATTCGGCATCACCATTAACTGGTATATTTGCATTATGAGTTACTATAATAATTTGTCTATTTTCTTTTGCTACTTTTAATCTCTCTACAACTAAATCATAAACAAGTCGGTTATCTAAATCATCTTCAGGTTGGTCTAAAATGAGAGGACTATTCCCAAATGATAAAATAAAAGTTAAGATTGCAGTTGTTTTTTGTCCAGCAGAAGCTGTTGATAATGACTTGAAATTGCTATTTGTATTAGGTTTGTATTGTACTTCTATTTCATCTTCTGGCATTAACAACATTAACTTATCTACCTGTGCATCAGTAAGACCTTTGATTACATTTTTAAAATGACCGTTTATCCCATCTACTGTTTCATCATTTTTTAGTTTTATAATAACACTTCTGAAATCATTCATCTTTGTTTTTACAAATCCATTAAAACATATATCCTTTAATGTATCAATATCCTCATAAAATCTATCCTCTCTTTGAATTATAGTTCTAATCGAAGACTCAAAATCATCCTTATTTCTAAAATTTTTAATATTAATTTTAACATTTTGATCTGTTAAAGTCCTATTAAGAAATTCTTTTCTAGCTTTACTAATTTCTTCTAATTTCAATATATAATCTTTATGTAGATTCGTTTTAAGTAATATCTCACTGCTTAATTCTGTTTCTTTTTGTAAAATTGTAGCAAGAGCTTTCTCTTTTATACCCTTATCCTGAGTTAATTTTTCAAAATTTGCAATGTCTGATAATCCTTCACTTTTTAATCTTTCTTTTTCTACCTCAAATTTATCACTATGCTCTTTAAAATCTATATTCCAATTAGAATTCCTGATTTCAGATATAAATGTTTCTCTAGATTGTTTTATCTTTCTTTCTAAATCTAATAATTCTTCTTTTACACTATCATAAAGGCTACTAATTGGTGTGTGAATGTTTACTATATTTTGATTATATTCTTCATCAAATTTCTCTATATTCAATTGAGGAATATCAAACTCTTGAATAAATTTATTTAGTGAATTTTCTTTTAATTCTAGATTATCATGAAATTCTTTTATAGCTTTTTCATTTTCTATAAATTTACTTCTCTCTTTTAACAACTGAGCTATATTACTTCTTTCATAAAGTTCAATCTGAGTAGTAATATCTTTTAACTCAGTTGTAATTTTTCCTTTTTCAGAAATCTTTTCTTCTATTGTTCTAATTTGAGCTGATTTTGCAAGATATTCACTATCTAAAATATCTCTCTGAGATTTTAAATCATCCATTTGTTCAATGGCATCATCTATTCTCTCTCTTAATGAGTTTGGTTTTTGAGCGATTTCATAAATATGCTTTTGTGAATAATGTTCAAACTCAAAAAACTCAATAAATCTATCTTCAGAAATAATTTCCCATGCACCATTTTCTCTATTGAATTTACTAATTATTGTCTCTTGCGTTTGTTTATTCAGAACATTAATTTTATATTCTATTTCATTTCTTATAAAAATTGTTTCGATTATACTTTCATCAGTCAAAACACCTTTACCATTTCTATCTTTATTTTGATAAAAACTAGTTTGATCTTCCTTTATTGTAGTAAGAGTAGAATCAATGGTTTTAGAAAAAGCACCTCTTAAAAATCTTAGAATACTTGATTTTCCACTGCCTCTTCCACCAATAACTGTAGTTAGTTGAGGATTAAAATTGACTTGAAAAGGTGAAGTATTATCTGTTATCTCTGTTTTATCTATTGAAATAGATTTAATCCATAAATTTGGTAATGTATAAGGAGTGTGCATACTCTCATAAGAATTTTTTACTCTTAATTCAGGTAGAAGAAAAGCTTGGCGAAGACTTTCTAATGTTGGCTTTTCTTCCATCTTAATCCATGAATAATTATTTCCAATACCCCACAATCCATGTTGTGAACTATTAGCATTATCAGGATTATCAGAAAATGTCAAAAGTGCTTTTTTATTTTCAATAGCAAGTTTAACAGGCTTTTGCCATTCTTTGATAGTAGTGTAATCAATATTGTTGTCATAGTAAGTATCAATTACATTTTTAAATTCTGTATTCCCTTGGATAACAAGAGTAGTATCTAAAAATTCTTTATGAACTATTTGAACAGCATTGATATATTCTAATTTGAAAAATTGTTGTAATATTGCATAACTTATATCTCCTAATCCATTATATTCATCAATATGTGCAGGTATGATTAAACAACTTTTATTATTTGCAATTTCAGATATTTCCAAAATTGACTTAGATGTAAAAGTATCTTGTTTTCCAAAATCATCTCTTTCAATATCACATGATATTAAAAAATCTTCTACATCCGTTGATGTTTTATCAATATCAAATAAAATCAATAAATGAACTTTTGAAGTGTCACATGTTATTTCAACAGCAGGAAATATCGTTAAATTTGTATCTCTAGCAACTTCTTGTATCGCATCAATACCTCCACCAGTATTATGATCAGTAATTGCAACACAATTTAATCCTTGCTCAATTGCTCTATCCACCCATTGTTTTGCAGTTACATTTTTATCTTCAAAGCAATCACTTGCCGTTGTGTGTAAATGAAAGTCACATTTATGCCATCTTGTACCATTATATTTCATACCTTCGTCTCCTTTTTCTTTATCCACAAGATTTTGTGGGAATGCATATTTATATTAAAACTACCAAAACCTCTCCACCTCAACCAAACCTTTTACACCCTCATAATCTCTAGCACTGCTATATCTCCAATGCCAAGCAACATCAACATAACCTCTCTTGATAGGATTATGATGTATATAGTTTATAAGCTTTATCATCATAGCATCTGATTGTATTAATTTAGGGTTAATTCCCTCTTGCCATAGTTGATATTCTCTATCTTTTTTATGAGCCTTTTTATAAAACTGTAACTGTTTGAGTATTGTTTCTACATTTTTATCAATCAATAATTTGATAAGTGTTCTCGCTGTATGTGCTTTAAATTTTGCCATTGTTTTGGCTATATCATCACTTTGGACTATTAGGTGTAGATGATTTTCTAGGATTACATAAGCATAAATTTTAAGGTTATCACTCTTTTGTAGATAATCAAGTGAATCTAGTATTATTTGCACACTTTGGGTATTGGTAAATAGTGGTATCCAATTGAGTACCGTACAAGTGACAAAATGTGGATGTGTTGGTTCTAATATTTTATATCTACTTCTTCCCATTAGATATTGTAGCTTATTTGAGATTAATGGTTGGTTTGATTATTGTTGCTCTCGTATTCATTCCCACAAAATTATGGGAACGAAGAGAAACTACTTCAATATAAGCCAACTCTTCATCATCACTAAGTTTTCTTTTTTTAAAACTCCTCTTAAAGCTATTGGCTCGTGCTAGTTTATATCTCAAGATTTCAAATCTTTCATCATATCATCTACACTATCATAGTGTACAGTATCTCCTTTTTTTGCTTCATCTATGGATGACTTTAATTTATCTGTAGGTACTTTAATATCAAAAGGAAGCCCTCCCTCTAATCTTACTTTATTTAAAAATATATTAATGGCATCTGTAACAGATAAATTATACTCTTTAAAAATCTCTTTAGCCGAATCCCACGCAATCGAATCAACTTTAATGGATGTCTGTCTTCTTACTATCATAATAATTCCTCGTATAATAAATTTAATAATCCTATTTTTACTATTTCTATTTTGTAAGTATATCTTATCTACTCTATAAGTGCCAAAATATTCTTTTGTACACTCTTTATAACATTATCTTCTACCTTACAGACAAAACTTATATCTCGTGCCGAAAAATCTAAATTTTTAATCTGGTCGGATAGTATAACTCCCTTTATTGGCAAACCATCAGGAAGAGCTATCTCAAAAAGGTAGCCTTTGATTTTGGAAGTAATAGGTAGGCAGATACACAGAGAAGTTTTTTCATTATAAATCTTAGGTGAGATGATGAGAGCAGGTCGTTTGCCTCTTTGCTCATGTCCTGCGTGTGGCGTGAAATTTAGCCATACAATATCCCCTCTATCAGGGATATAACTACCACTCTTCATTGCCAACACTCCCACCAGTATCTATCTCTTTATGCAAATTTTCATTATTAATCTGTGAAACTAATGTCTCTAGTAGATGATTTGTTTTAGGTTTGACTATTAGTGTGCCATTACTCACATCTAGTTCCATTAGAGAGTTATTCTCTACAAGAAGAGTATTGGCAATATCTTTTGGTATGCGTAAAGCAAGGGAGTTACCCCATTTTTTTAATGCAACAGTCATAATAAATCCTTTTCAATTTATATATTGTATATACATAATAATACGCTAATAGTTCTATTTTGTCAAGGTTACCAAACAAAAGCTCTCTGCATAAATGATTTTATATCCTCAAAACTATACTTACCATCAGTAAAATAATCAAATGCGATAACTCCTTGATAGAGTAACATATCAGAGCCATCTTTTGAGGGTTTATTATGTTTTTTGGCTAGTTTTAGAAATGGAGTCTCTTTGCCATATATCACATCCACACACGCATTACAATCTTTTATCACACTCTCCACAATCTCCAAAGGAGCAGGGAGAGAGTCATCTGTGAGTCCTGCTGATGTCATATTAATTACCAAATCATAACGACTAGGGATAAAATCCTCAAATGTAAAAGTCTCAAATCCACTCTGATTAAAATACTCCAACCGACCTTTACTACGATTGAGAATAGTTACTTTATATCCTGCCTCTTTGAGTATAATAGCAGTAGATTTGGCAGTACCACCAGCACCCAAAAATAGCACTCTTTTCACATCTTTAAACTCTAAAATAGCTTTTAAAAATCCCGAAGCATCAGTATTGTATCCATATAGGAGACCGTCTCTATTGACTATAGTATTTACCACTCCTACCTTTTGAGCAAAGCTATCTAGCTTATCACACGCATTATAAGCTTCTTCTTTGTGAGGAACTGTGACATTGATACCTTTGAGATTTAGACTCAAAAACTTCTCTTTTAGCTTTGAGCCATCTTCAAGTAGATAACGACCATAACACCCATCAAAATCTAAACCTCTAAATGCTAAGTTGTGCATAAGTGGAGATTTGGAGTGAGATACAGGATTACCAAATATAGCAAATAACTCTTTAGACATCTTAATCCTTTTTTGTGATTATAGCATATTGATATTGTGTTACTTGACTAAATAGTTAAATTTTCTTTATATTTATTTAAGATTATCTGTTATAATAACTCAAAACAAAGAACTCAAAAAATGAAAAACCTACCAAAAAACTTCAATCCATTCCTTGCCTATTCAGCTTCTGCTGGTAGTGGTAAGACTTTTGCTCTCTCTGTGCGATATATTTCGCTTCTTTTTATGGGTGAGTCATCAAGCACTATCCTCGCAGCGACCTTTACAAACAAAGCAGCGGCTGAGATGCGTCAGAGGGTGGTGAACTCTTTGCGTAGTTTAGGTGATGAGAGCAATCGTCCCTTTTTAGATGCTATCTCTGTGGAGACTAGTATGAGTCGTGGGGAGCTTCTATCCAAACAGCCTGAGGTTTTGAGAGGATTTTTGGGGACTTCTGCTTATATTGTGACGCTTGATAGTTTTTTCTCTTCTATTTTGCGTTCTGCCTCTTTGGAATTGGGGCTTGAGCCTGATTTTGTGACCAAACAAGATGGTGATGAAGAGTTGGAGAGGCATTTTTTGGAGGAGGTGAGGGCAGAGGGGTTACTCTCTTCTTTGGTGAAGTTGGCTATGGATATTGAAGATAAGAGATTTTTGAAGATTTTTGATTTGATGCAAAACTTCTATAAAGTAGATGCACTTTTACCCTCATATAATATAGAAGTGGTATCTATAGAAAAGATTGAGGCTTCTTGTGAGAGGTTGCGAGTGGAGATGATAAAAGCACTCAATGATGCAGGGAGTGCTATGCGTTGTATCAAGCAGTTTGACACCACGAATACCAAAGAGCTGTTTGGTAAAAGCCTCTTTCAAAAGGAGACTCTTGGAGAACACTCTTGGTTCAAAAAGGTGGCTAATGAGGAGATGGAGAGGATATATAGTGAGTTAAAGAGTGAGTTTTTAGCGTGGGCTAAGGCTAGAGAAAATATAGTGCTTTATAATCTCTTTAAGATATATGATTATTATAAAAATGCTACGATTACCAATGTCAAGAGTTCAGGGGTTTTGAACTTTGATGATTTGACCTATTTTACCTATAGATTACTTCACGAGAGTATGAGTAAGGAGTTTTTGTACTTCAAGATAGACGCGAAGTTTAAACATATTTTGCTTGATGAGTTTCAGGATACCTCTACTTTGCAGTTTTTGCTTCTAAAACCTTTGATTGATGAGATATTTGCAGGGTTTGGACAGAGTGAGTTTAAGAGCTTTTTTTATGTGGGAGATACGAAGCAGTCGCTCTATAGATTTAGGGGTGGAGTGGAGGAGCTTTTTGATAAAGTAGCAGAGAATTATGGTATCTCCATTGAGCAGATGAATACCAACTATAGAAGTAATAAACATATAATAGAGCAGGTCAATAGATGGTTTGAGCCGATAATGGATGATTATACTTACCAACATAGCAAAGATGGTGCAGATGATGGATTTGTGGAGGTGGTAGAGGCTCTTGATGTGATATATGAAGCAGTTGCACAGGCAAAGAGACTTATAGATTTGGGTGTAGATGAGGATGATATAGCCTTTTTGGTCAGTACCAATAAAGATGGTGTAACATTACAAGAGGCGTGTAGAGATAAAAATATAAATACTCTATTAAAGACTTCAAGTTCACTCAAAAATCATCCCAAAATAGCAGGTATTGTGGCGATGGTGCGACATCTATTTTTTGGTGAAAAGATAGATGCACAATCGCTTTTGCTCAATGTCGGTAGAGATTATGAAACGATAAATCTATCTTGGTTTAGTGCTTTTATGACTCCAATTGGCGTGATAGATAGACTCGTGAGAGAGTTTGGTTATTTTGATGAGGATTTGAATATCTTGAAGCTTTTGGAGTTCGCCTCTTCTTTTAATGATATAGCCTCTTTTATAGAGGAGTTTGAGACCTCTTCTATCCCTTTGGCTTCTCACTCAGTTCACGGTGCGAAGATTATGACTATCCACGGTTCAAAGGGTTTGGAGTTTGATTTTGTCATTGTAGTTGATAAGCTTACACGCAAAAATAGTGACAAATCAGCCCTTATTTTTCATTATGATGATAATCTTTTTATAGATAGAATACTCTATCGCACCAAAGGGAGAGATGCTTTTGATGATGAGTATAGAGAGATTATGGCTCAGCAAAAAGCCTCTAGTCTCAAAGATAGCAAAAATGTACTCTATGTGGCACTTACTCGTGCAGTTGAAGCGTTGATAGTGATTAAAAAGCCCAAAGATTCTATATTTGATGAGCTTGGTATGGGAGTTTTATCTCTAGGTAATTTGGATATAAAACCAAAAGAGAAAACAGAACTTATTGAAGAGAAAGAGGAGATAAAAATCTCTAATTATGGTGTGCAAGATATAAATAAAAATGAAAATGAGGATGATGAAGAAGATAGAAATTTTGAAGCGATGCTTTTTGGTACAGCGTTGCATTATGGATTGGAGATGTTGGGTGAGTTTGATGAGGTGAGCCTAGAGTCTTCTATGATAGCGATACAAAATAGATACGGACAACAACTCTCAGCAGAGTCTCTAATAGAGATAAAAAATCGTATCACAACACTTATAAACTATCACCCATTTAGAGAGATTTTAGTAAATGCTAATATAACAAAAGAGCAATCACTAAGCTTCAATGGTGAGCTTAAAAAGGTAGATTTACTTTTAGAATATGATAATTATGCTTTGGTAGTTGATTATAAAAGTTCTCAAAAATATGCTATAAAACACCAAAATCAAGTAGAAGAGTATAAGATGGCAATATCAGATATTTTGGGCAAAGAGACAAAAGGGGTGATACTATATCTATTATCTGATAGAGTAGAGATAGTTTATGTATAATTACTCTTTTATCTTATTTAATTAAGCATTTTTTAGATAGTGAACGAACTTAAAAAAGGTTTATAGTCGTGTAGGTGCATATTAAGTGGAGAGTTTAGAGTTAATGACATCAAAATCCTTTATTATATAAAATAGTCTATTATTATCATCCATCA
>JASFZJ010000098.1:0-17587 GCA_045267865.1 Sulfurovum sp.
AGTGATATTAATATCACTTCTCATTAGTTCCAAGAACTCTAAATTTACCATCTGAAGTAATTCCTAAATCAATAAGTCCACACTCTGTAAACAGTTCATTAATTTCTTGATTCTTTCTCAAACGATAAGTACATCGTTGAGATGAGATTAATTTTCCATCTTTTTTAAAATGATAATCCTTATAACAAAAATCATCTTTTTCATCTACTATTTGTTCAAAAATTATATTATCTTTTATTTTTATTTTTGAGTTTGAATGGTTTGGTTGAATATTTATAAAAACTTTCCCATTTTTATTTAAGTGATTTTTAATATTTTTTAATCCTTGTATATTTTTTTTATCGTCAAAAATATGACTTAAAAATACTTTTTCTAAAAATACCCATACTCCACCATGAGAAAATATTACATCAAATTTTTCATCCAACTTCATTAGAGTTATATCTTCTTGTAAAAGTTTTATTGTAGGGTTTAATTTTTTCTCTGCTTGAGTAATCATAGATTGAGTATGGTCTATACCATAATATATACAATTAGGTTTAATTTTATATAACTTTTCCATAAATAATCCTGTACCAACTCCAACTTCAAGTATTTTAGAATTATTTTCTATCTCATTAGCTAAAGATTGTGCTATGGACATATAATCATAATATCCTGCTAACATTGCATCATCATAAAAATCAGACATTCCATTATAATGATTTTCTTCATTATTTTTAAAATCTTTATTTTTCATTTTTATCCTTCTTTTTAATTTATTTATTTGAATATATACACTCTATTTCAACTAATAACTCTTCTCTACATATATTAGTATGACAATAGATATTGTTATAAAAACTCATCTCATCTTCCCATATCTTTTTTACAATATCAATATCACTTCTATTTCTTACATAAACTTTTGCATGTTCAATAGTTAGTTCATCTTTTAATTGTAAATTGGTGTATTGATTGATATTTTCTAGCGAACTAACGGTTTTGATATTTTTGATTGTTTCTAGTGTTTGCTCTTCTATAGTATCATGGATTGATTTAGAACCAACTACACTTGCTGTACCAGAAACAAAAAGCTTTAATCTATCATTTTGTACTTCTAAAGTGGCTCTAGCAAAACTTGGTGACTTGATACCATATTGTTTAGGATAGTTATATGCTGGGATTTGCCTACTATTTTCTATATGATAGATTTTATTAATAGCATCATCTTTTTTTGCGATTAAATAGATAATGTCTTTATCTCCATTGATACCTAGGGCTGAGGCTGAAGGCATTTTATAATGACTATTTTCATAATGTTCCTCAAAAGCTTCTGCCCTTCCTGCACAAAAATCTTTATAGTTCTCTAAGCCATTTGGATTGTCTTGATTTATAGAAGGAATATAGTTCCATACTCTAATAAGATTATCATACTTCATATCTGCTAAAATATTTAATATCTCATTATATTTAGATTTTGTTATTGCTTCGTGAATACCCTCAATTGGACTATATGAAAGAGCCAAAAAAAGATAAGTATCATCAAAAGCTAATAGTGTATTATTTGCATCTACTTTGAATTGAATATTTTGACTATTTATTTCAATATTTTCATATTGAATTGGACTATCTTCATATCCAATATTTAACTCAATAGAGATACCATTATCATCTTTTGTGATTTGTGTATCATTTTTTGCATCTACATACTTAATACAAGATATTAAAAACATCTGTAAATCTTTTGATAATCCATTATTTGTTACTATAATCATTTTTTACCTTTTTTAAATTTAAAAAACTCTATATTTTTATTAGAATTATCAATAATTTTTTCTAAAAGTTCTTCATAATTTTGAATAAACTTTTTCATAGTTACATCTTTGTATAAGTTAGTATTGTAATTAATATAACCCGAAATCTTATCTTCCTCTTCTATCAACTGCAACTCTATTTCAAAAAAAGTCCCTTTCCATTGCTCTAAAGGAGGCATAGATGTAAAAACAAGGTCACCTATAATAAAATTTTTATTATTAGCTAAATTATTTTCAAATTGAAAGAAACTTGAAGGCATTAGATTGAACCAAACTTGACCTATATGTTTGTCAATAGAAGCTTTGGGAGGCTGTAATTTTTCTACTAACAGTTGATTAGGATAACCTTGATGTTTTAATGCACCTAATATTGTCTCTTGTACTTGTTCTAATAAATCTATAAAAGTCATCTCTTTAGAGATATTATCAGCAATAGTTACAGTATTTGTCAATAAACCAATCGTATGTTTAAATCGCTCTTGTGTTCTATTAAGCATATTAGTATCAATCACTATCATTTTTTGGTCGGTATAGAGATGAAGTAGTAATTTATATGCACTCATCATAAGGGTATATAGCGTTACTCCTTCCTTTTTAGCCATCTTTTTCAAAGAGTTACTTAAATAAGAAGAGAATTGAAAATAATACATATTACTATTATTACCATTTGTTAAATAACGAGGATAATCTGTTGGCATTTTTAATAACTCTAATTTATCACCAAGTTTCTCTTGCCAATAATTCCATGATGTTTGACCAAAATCACTATTTAGCATTCCTATATGTGACTTCATAAAATCTATATAAGATGTCTCTAAAGGAGGTGGAGAAGTATCTGTTTTTTTATCTTTATATAGTGTAAATAGTTCAGTAGCTGTTGCTTCAAGTGATATAGCATCAGCTACTATATGGTGTGCTACAATAAGTATAATATGGTCATTTTCTGCCCTACTAAATAGATAAAGACGAATAAGAGAATCTTCCTTAAGATTAAAAGGTTGTTCCAGCTTTGAGGAAATTTCAGGTACAGCCTCTTCCCAACTTTGACAATGGTTTAAATTAATTGTTTCAAAAAAAGATTTTTTTTCTTTTTGAACTTTTTGTACAGGTATCCCATCTTTTGTATCAAATACAAGACGAAAAACTTCATTTCGTTCTATTAGCATATCTAATACTATTTTCAAAGTTGATTTATCGATAATAGAGTTTATCCGTGTAGCAAAATGTAAATTCATTAAATATTTCATATCAATTGATTTTTGTATATAAGAGTATCGTCTTTGAAAATATATTTGAGGAAACCAGTTATAGATATCCATAGTTAAGGGAATATCTTCTTCTTTATTACTATTTTGCTCTGTTTGAGTATAAATTATAGTTGAGAGATAATTAGTTAATTTATTAATGCTAGGATATTCTAAAGTTAGCGTTGTAGTTAATGATATACCCAGTTTTTTACTTAGACGATTAGCTAATTGAATTGACATTAAAGAATCCATTCCAATTTTAAAAAAGTCTTCTTTATCATTAATTTCAATTCCAATTAAGTTTTTAATCTCATTTAAACATAGATTTTTCAAAAATAATATACGATTTTCTTCTGGAATTTTATTAATTTCTTGCCATAAATTACTTGACTCTTCTTTATATGTATCTCGTAAAACTTTCTTTAATATTTTACCTGTTTTACTTTTTGGAAGTAAATCTACAAATATAACCACACTAGGGAGTTTGTAGTGAGCTAGTGATTGCCTACAAAAATCAACTATTTCATTTTCAGTTACACGATGGTTATTTTTTAATACAATAGTAGCACATACTTGTTCTCCTAATAGAGATTCTGATATACCAAAAACTGCCACTTCTAATATTGACGGATGATGATGCAAAACCTGTTCTACTTCATTAGGATAAACATTTTGTCCACCTACATTAACCATATCTTTTTTTCTATCAACAATAGTTAAATAACCATCTTTGTCTATTTTTCCAAGGTCACCTGTAAAAAACCATCCTTCTTTTAATATTTGAGCACTCTCTTTGGGATTATTCCAATAACCTAACATTATACTGGACCCCTTTACAGCTATCTCACCTAACGCACCTTGTCCAATAGTCTCTTCTTTCTCATTAATAATTTTTATCTCTGTTCCATTTACAGCTATGCCAACACTACCCACTTTATATTTACTTTTATCGTTAAAACAAACCATTGAACACTCTGTTAATCCATATAGTTCATTAACAGTAAGTCCAAATTTCTTATGCCATTTTTCAGAAATCTCCAAGGGTAACGAAGCACCAGCTGATATACAATTTTTCAAAGAAGATAATTGATTTAGGGAACTATTATCAGATAATATTTGATAAATTGTAGGTACACCAAAAAGTATAGTTACTTGATGTTTTTGGATAGAATTTAGTATTGTACCTACCTCAAATTCACGCTCTAATATTAAAGTAGAACCTATAGCTAAAGTAGAATTTAATATTACTATCTGTCCATAGCTATGAAAAATTGGTAAGAAGAGTAAAATTTTATCATTTTGTTTTAAATTTAATCTCTCTACTGTCTGATAGATATTAGAAATTATATTATGATGGGATAAGGTAACACCTTTTGGAGTGCCTGTAGTACCAGAAGTATAAAGAATTACAGCAGGGTCATCTTTATTTAACTCAATAGTTCTAGATATGGTTGATGCTTGTTCTAGTAAATCATTTAATAAAATACCATTTTTGCTATCACCTTCTGCTATTAAAGTATGTTTTAAATCATATAAATCTTTAGGAGGTATAGTATTATTTAAAACATCTGTTGTAAATAATACTTTAGCCTGACAATCATTTAAAATATATTTCAGCTCTTGCTCTTTGAGAGTTGCATTTAATGTAACTGCAATAGCACCAAATTTTTGAATAGCAAAATAGATAGGTATAAATATAGGAATATTTGGCAAAAATATAGCTACTCTATCTCCACTAGAAACTCCTAATTGAGTTAAAATATTTGTTATTTGATTACTCATATCATTAAGTTTTTTATAACTAAATTCTTCTTTTTCAAAAATTAAAGCTATTTTATTTGGATAAAGTTTTGCAGTTTTTTCTAAATTTGTAGTAATATTCATCTTTTTCTACTTTATAATAAATTTCAAGTCTAGAATTTTCCTTTTGGCTTCTTTTGAAAGGAGAAACTATACTCTTATTATATTAGGATAAAGCTATTATTCACCTATTCAAATAGGTAAAAAGCCTTATTTCTAAAAATATTTTTAACTGTTTTAATCTATACTCTCCATAACGATAGCCACTATATCAGTCATTGTGAGTATCCCTTTTAGTTCGTTATTATCAGATACGATGAGCCTTTTTATACTATTTTGTACCATCATTTTGGCAGCATATTTGACATCAAGCTTTGTTGATATAGAAAAAGCAGGAGTGGAAGCTATATCATATACATTTAATAAGTCTATATCTCCATCTTCTGCTACTATACTTTGTAGTATATTTTTGAATGTCAAAAGACCATACGCTCCCTCTTCTTTGCTCTTATCTACAATAATAGAACGAACTCTATTTGATTTCATAGCTTTGATAGCCTCTCTTACTGTTGCCATAGGGGATATGATTACCAATTTATCTTTTTGTGTCATTACGCTTTCTACTAACATTTTTGCTCCTTTTATATCATTGATTTAATATTATTTTCAAACTTATGTAGCTCTTTGGTATCAAGTCCTGCAACATGGCTAAGGGGAATAGTAAATGCCAAGCCATTATTTTCAGGATTATCCAAATCAAACTGCTCTCTTAATACTTTCATAACCTGCATAGAGAGTTTTCGTGGGAGAACAAACATTAAAACAGATACATTTGCTTCAAGTGTTAGTCCAAAAAATACTTTTTTCTCTTCTAGTCCAATATTTTTGCCATGGATTATAGTTACAGAACCTGCTCCTGCCTCTTTGGCAACTGCTATTGCTCTCTCTTCATCTTTATCTTCTATCATTGTAATAAGTGCCGTAAATTTCAATTAAACCTCCTTAGTTTTAGTTTTATTTTTTGATTGTCTATAGGTAGAATATATCCCATATCCCATAACCGTTAGTATAGGAAATAGTGATGCAAATGCGATAAGTCCAAAGCCATCTATAAGTGGATTTCGTCCTTCTATATTCTCAGCCAAACCCAAGCCCAACGCAGCAACAAGTGGTACCGTCACCGTTGAAGTAGTCACCCCTCCACTATCATAAGCGATAGGTACAATATATTTGGGTGCAAAGTATGTAAGTATTATGACCATTATGTATCCCGCGATAATATAGTAATGAATAGGGTCACCTGCTACCAAACGATAAGAACCCAGTGCGATACCAATAGCCACACCAAAGGCGACTACTGTTCTAAGAACGCTCTGTTTGATAGTTCCCTCACTTATCTCTTCTGCCTTGATAGCTATAGCCAAAAGTGCAGGTTCTGCCATTGTGGTAGAGAAACCTATCAAGAATGCAAAGAGATATATAAGACCATTATTCCCCATCTGTGTTAGTTGAAAGGCTATCGTCTCACCTATTGGAAATAGTCCCATCTCTAGCCCTATGATAAAGGCATAAAGACCAAAAACTACCATAATAATACCTGTGATTATCTTGTGAAGATGAGCTACAGGCTTTTTGATGATGATATATTGGAAAAAGAATATCACAATAAGGATAGGTGCTACATCTTTGATAACACCCAACAGCTCCAAAAGTGTATCAACAATTGAGAATGAATACTGATGTACAACAGCTTTACTAGCCTCTACTATCAAAGGAGTAGTCACAGCTGATACATCACCTATATTATAGACGATAATACCATAAATTTGTACAAATATCATAGGAGTAAGTGAAGCAAATGCGATAAGTCCAAATCCATCTATCGCAGGGTTTCGTCCTTTGATACTTGAAGCCAAACCAATCCCTAACGCAGCGACAAGAGGCACGGTCACAGTCGAGGTAGTTACACCTCCACTATCATAAGCCAAACCGATAATCTCACTAGGAGCGAAAAATGTCACCACCACGACTAAAATATATCCAGTGATAATATAGTAAGCAATTGGATGACCAAGAAGTATTCTAAGTGTTCCCAATGCAATAGCAAAACCAACAGAGAGAGCCACAGTCATACGAAGCCAAAAAGCATCTATCAATCCATTAGATATAACAGAAGCTTTATCTGCAATGGCAATTAGGGCAGGTTCTGCTATAGTGGTAGAAAATCCAATAGTAAAAGCAAAGGTAAGAAGCCAAAAAAGAGAGCCTTTTTTGGCAAAATCTATCGCCAACCCCTCACCAATAGGAAATATACCCAATTCTAGTCCACGGATAAAAAGAGCCAATCCGACAGCTACAATAGCAAGACCAATTATAATAGAGGTCAGATTATCAGGCACACTGCCGATAATTAACCCTTGAAATAGGGCAACAACAATGATGATGGGTAAGAGGTCTTTAAAAGAATTTTTTAAATCCCCTGCAAATATTTTTAAACTTTCTTTCATAGGTGGAATTATAGCTATAGTTGCTGAATTGTAGGTTTATCTACTAAATTAGAAGCCTTAGGGTCAGGTGACAATTAGCTACTTTTAAAGCTTTTAGTTTTAACTTTTTGGCATTTATAATTATCTTTAAGCCCTTTTAAATATTTTAGCACAAAAGACTCCGTTAATAATGATTTATTTGGCAAAGATGTTGCTGTTGTCAAAAATAGTGCTATTTATGAAAATTTGAAATTAAATTATCCTACTATAAACTTAATAACTGTAGAGAGTGAAATCATCGCTCTTCAAATGCTCTCAAAAGAGATGGTAGATATTGAGTTTTAGAATATTTAGCTAAAATAACGATAATTGTAAATTAAGGAGATATATATGAGTATAGACCAATCGTTGATGGAGAGAAGTGGAGCTTTGTGTGAGCTTTGTGGTGGTTATGATGGGTTTGAGGCTTTTGTGGTCACTCCCAAAGATGAAGAGATATTGATATGTGAAGTTTGTAGTAAATCTATAAATGAGCCTTCTACTGATGAGAAGCACTGGAACTGTTTGAGTGATAGTATGTGGAGTGTTGTTCCTGCTGTCCAAGTGGTGGCGTTTAGACTTCTTTCACAATTAGAACAACAAGATAAGCTTGATATGATGTATCTCGAAGATGATGTGCGAGAGTGGGCAGAGTCTGGTATCGTAGAGGCTACTAATACAGAGCCTACTAGAGATAGTAATGGAACAATTATTGAAGAGGGAGATAGTATCACTATCATCAAAGATTTGGTAGTTAAAGGTGCAGGATTTACAGCTAAACAGGGAACAACTGTAAAAAATATACATATAGTTCCAAATGATAATACGATGATAGAAGGTCGTGTAAATGGTACGAAAATATTCTTACTTAGTAAATTTTTGAAAAAAGCTTAGATTATATATTAGGACTCAACTATGATGAAAATTATCAACTATTTTATAGAGAATAAGAGTCTAAACTATGTTTTACTATTTTTTATACTCTTTTTGGGAGTAAATGCTTACCAAAATATCCCAAAAGAGCTTTTTCCTGAGATAGCACTTGATAAAGTGGCTATTACAGGTGGATATGCAGGGGCTAGTGCTGATACGCTAGATAAGATGGCTGTGAGGGATATTGAAAATGAACTAGGTAATATCCAAGGTGTTGATAAGATAGAGAGTGTTATCAAAGCTGGTAATTTTGCTATCACTCTAAATCTCGTAAGTGGAGCTGATAAGATTAATGCTCTTAATAAAGCCAAAGATGCGATAGCTAGAAGTAGGCGATATCTCCCTCCTGATATGGTAGAGCCAAATGCACAGATACTCACACATCTAAGACCTCTTGTAAGTCTATCGCTATCAAGTGAGAAGCTTAGTAAAGGTGAGCTAATTGAGAGAGCCAAAGAGATAAAATCCAAAATAGCTAGAAATCCTTTTGTGAGTGAAGTCAAAATCTATGGAGATGCAGACAAAGAGGTATCTGTGGAGATAAATGAAGAGGCTGCTAGAGCTTATGGAATAGACTCTCAATCTATAGTATCAGCTATATCACAACTCTCATATATCTATCCTCTAGGAGATATTAAACAAAGAGGTAAATATATATTTCTCTCTACCGTAAATGGCAAAGATAACAAAGAGGGGTGGGAGTCTAGCATAATCAAGGTAGGAGATAAACGACTGCGTCTAGGTGATGTGGCAAAAGTAGATATAAGATATCCACAAGATAGCACTCTCTCTAGCTTCAATGGTCGAGCTAATATCACTCTTGCCATATCCAAAGGAGCTACTGGTAATGCTATAAATATATCAAAAGAGCTACGAAAATATGCCTCTGAGAAACTATCTAAAGATTATCCTAACCTCTATTTTAACTTCTATAAAGATAGCTCCAAACCTGTCAAAGATAGACTAGATACTGTTATCTCCAATCTTATATTTGGGCTTGTATTGGTCTTTTTGTCTATGACTCTATTTATCAATGTTCGTATAGCCTCTGTGGTGGTAATGGGGATACCTATCTCTTTTGCTGTAGGTATTATATTTATATACTCGATGGGATATTCTATAAATATCGTCTCACTTCTAGGAGGACTTATAGTTATAGGTATCGTAGTCGATGATGCTATCGTAGTATCTGAAAATATCCAAAGACACCTCAATGAAGGGCTAGAACCAAAAGAGGCGATAAGAGTCGGTGTCAAAGAGATGTTGCTACCTGTAACTCTCGCTACTATGACCACAATCGTTGCCTTTTTGCCTCTATTTATGCTTACAGGTGAAACTAAGAACTTTATTATATTGATACCTATCGCTGTGGTTATGATTTTGATAGGCTCACTTATAGAGAGCTTTTTCTTCTTGCCTCTTCACGCCAAAGAGCTACTCAAAAAACAAAAAAACTTTATAAATTGGAAACCACTAGAGGATTGGTATGAGAGAGTTCTATATAGATTGATAGAGTTAAAATATATATTTTTAGTTACATTTTTGATAATAATTCCTATATTAACTGTAGTCACAGTAGAGTCATTAAAATTTCAATTTTTCCCTACTTTTGATGGGAATTATATCTATATTACAGGACAATCAAATATAGATACATCTATAGATGATACACAAGAGATAGCTAAAGAGCTAGTAGATTATATCATAGCCAATAAGAAAAAATATTCACTCAAAGCCACATCTACTATTGTAGGCTCGAGAAAAGCATTATCAGGAGAGACCCAAAGGGGAGATAATATGTTCTATATCACTATGGAACTCTACGATATGAAGCCTCAAAGCTTTATAGATGCTTATATCAATCCTATATTAAACTTCTCTTTTATATTTAATGACCCCAAAAAAATTAGAGATAAACATACTTATGAACTAGCAAAAGATTTGAGAAAAATAATCATACCAAAGATGAAGAGACATAAGCTCGAAGAGTTGGCTGTATTGGAAGATAGACCAGGGCTAATACGAAATGATATACAGATAAACTTCTCAGGCAAAGATAGCCAAAAGATAGTAGAAGCGATAAGATTAGTAGAACAAAACCTCTCCGTTGTACCACATATCAAAAATATAACCAACAATCTAAAACTAGGTAAAGTAGAGTACAAACTAAGAGTAAATAGCTACGGTGAAGAGCTTGGATTAAGTGAGGGAGCTATATCCAAAGTGGTATCATCATACTTCTTGGATAGTCGTAAAGCTATGACATTTAGCACTAATGGAGTGATGGAGATAAAGACCAAAATATTGGATAAAGATAGCGAAGAGACTCTACTTAGCTTAAATATCCCTACACCATCAGGAAGCTTTGTAAGACTTACCGAGATAGTATCTATAGAGAAGATACAAGCCTATGAGAAGATATATAAGCGAGATGGAGTGATAGTCAAATCTCTATTTACAAATATAGACAAAAAAAAGACAACAGCCACAACCGTACTCAAAGAGATAAATCCTCTACTAGAAAAGCTCAAAAAAGAGGGTATAGATATAGTCCTATTGGGTGAAAATGAGAAAAATCAACAGTTCAAAAGTGATATGATTCGCTCACTTGTGATAGCCGTATTTTTGATTTTGATAACGCTACTATTTATATTTCCAAAAATCCGTTATGCTCTTATGGTAATGTCTGTGATACCTCTTACGCTACTAGGTGCATTATTGGGTCATATCTTATTAGATTTGAACCTATCTATGCCATCTGTGATAGGTATGCTAGGATTAGCAGGAGTGGTTATCAATGATGGTATCATTATGCTTGACTTCCTACATGGCACAGATGATGTAGAGAAGTTTTATCATAGAGCCAAACTCCGACTCCGACCAATTTTGATAACATCTATCACCACATTTTTAGGACTATTTACACTTATATTTTACGCCACAGGACAAGCTGTAATCCTCCAACCAATAGCCGTATCAATAGGATTTGGACTACTGTGGGGAACAATATTAAACCTAATGTATCTACCGTCTTTGTATGCTGTTGTTAATGGGATTAGGGAGGGGAATGAAGTAAGGGATAAAAGACCTTTATGTAAAGAAAAAATTAACTATTCTTTTGGCTAAAGTATTGTAATATTAGTAAGATAAATACTTTACAAGGAAGAGAATATGAAAAAGAGTATATTACTAGCCCTCTTTATGGCTATGGTTATAGGGTTTACTGGTTGTGGAAGTTCGACATCTAATACTGATGATGCTAATCAAAGTAAAGAAGAAACTCCTTTGATGACATTAAGTATTATTGTAAAAGATAGTAAATCAGATGCAATTATTGAGAATGCAAAAGTAACCTTTTTTGATGCAAATGGGTCAACTATTAATGAGACAGAGAGTTATACTTCTGATAATGAAGGAAAAGTAGATATTGAATTTGAAGTAGGAGAGCGTACTCTATCTGCTAAAGTAGTCGCTTCTGCTCATGTCAATCAAGTTGCTGTTATCAAGCTTACAAAAAAGAGCTTAGAGTTGACAAAAAAAGTTTCTCTTCTTCCTGTCGGTGGTACAGTAAGTCCTGTTTCCAAAGGAGAAAATGTTGATACTAATGGTACAGGAGCAAAAGTAGATATTACAGGTGCTGTGTTTAAAGATAAAAATGGAGATACAGTAACACCTGCATCTATTGATTTTAGTATACTTAATCCAATCACAGACCCTGATTCTTTCCCTGGTACAGCAGATATTAAAATGCCTGATGGTTCAGCAGGTATTATGGTGAGTAGTGGAATGATGGATGTTGTATTTCGTGATGAGAATGGAGATGCTCTTGTTTTAGATGAAAATACACCTGTATCTATTACTATGCCTCTATTTTCAAATATTAATCCTGAAACAAATGGTACTTTATTACCTGGAGATAGTGTAAAGTTTTGGAGTATGGATGATAAAACAGGTCAGTGGAAAGAAGAAACTACTGCTACTGTTGTAAGTTGTTCAAATTCACCTATAGGGATTTGTGCTGAGGGGAATGTAACACACTTTTCTTGGTGGAATACTGATTTTGCAAGAAGTGCTTCTACACTAGATTCTATTATTATTAACTCAGATACTAATGAAACATTAGATGATATAAATATCTCATCTATCACACTTCATGCAACATTTACAGCTGCCACTTCAGATGCTGGAAATTATGGTACAACTGCTGTACGCCAAACATCACTCTTGGTTGAAGATACAATCTCTTATGGTGATAATTTTGATATAGTTTTTCTATTAGAGATTAAATTTAAAGATGGTTCTTCAGCTGTTAAAAAATATACTTATACAGCAGAAGAAGTTTTGGCTCTTGATAGATTTGAACTTAGAATTTCTACTACAGATATATATAAAGAAATTTCACTTACAAGCTATGAAACAGAATATACACAATATAGAAACTATCCTATTTATATTACTCGTACACTTCTTGGTGTAGATAAAGAAGATGTACAAATGGCTGTTAATGGTATTGTAGGAGGAGATGCAGAAGTTGGTACAATAGTGTGTCTTTCTTATGGTAACTATTGTACTTATACTAAAGGTACAGAGATGGGTGATATGAATATTTCAGCACAAGGTATAGATGATGAAAACCTTAGTGATAGTCTTATTATTACAATCAGGCTCTCTTTAGCTATCAAGACAACATACTCATATAGCTATATAAGTTCATATACAAGTTTCACTAGCTATGTCAATAATTATGACAAAGATTACTCTTATGAATACTCTTATGATAATAATTACTCTTATAGTTATGAGTATAGTTATTATAATACTAATGGTTTATTTTTAAATAATCATCTCTTAGCCAATGCAGAAATTAATTCTAGCTCTTCTTATATCTATAATGGAGCAAAACATGAGATTGTTTTAAATGCAGATGATACAAATTTAACTGGATATGTACTTAGTGTTGATTGTGAGACTAATGCAGGTGATAGTTGTGAAGAAGAAAATATATTTGTAGCACCTTTCACATTTAAAGTAACGGATCTTCCTGAATCAATAAACAGAGGAAATCGTTACTATCTAAAAGCAACACAAATAGCAGACCCAACTATTTCAGCTCAGATGCCTGTATATTATTATTAATAATCAATGACCTCGATCAAAATGGTCGAGGAGTTATTCCAAAAGATATTCAAGTAAAAACTATAAACTAACCGATGAAAATAAAAAAGTTAATTAGACTAAATCTTCTTGGCTTTTGAAAATATTCACCTCTTAATTTAACTCTCAAAAGTAACATTTATTACTATAAATATTCATAACTACAAACTATTTACAACTATTTTATAAAAACTAAGCTATTATACATAGTAAATTAAAACTAAAAGGAAATGAGTATGAAAATTTTAATGATAGCAATGGTATTTTTATTGGCAAGTGGTCAAGCTATGGCACGAGATAGAATTGTAAAATGTAAAATAACAAGTGCTAATCAAACACTATATAAAGGTAAATGTAAATTTATGCCTGATGGTGGAGGTTCATTTACATTGGCTCATCCTAGAAGAGATATGGACTTGACAAGAAATATAATGATGGTAAGCGTCTCTGTATTGGGTGGAGGTTATGCTGAAGTAAGAGGCTTAACAACATCAGGAAATAACTCAAGATGGGGAGAAGCTAGACGCTCATCAAGAGATAGAGCATGTTGGAAAGGTGACCAGTTTCAAATTTGTGCGTGGTAATATCGTGTTATTAGCTTTACTTTTAGTTTTATAACTGGGGCTATTGTTTTACTATCTCTTTTTGTACTACTATTAGGTAAAAAAGCATTATATGTAGCTTTTCGATACTCTATTGTTATTTCCATATTTTCATTAAAATCATTTTTTAAAAAATTGTTTGTATCTCTTGCTAATGTTGGAATTAATCCTATGAAATAATTATTAAATATATCTATTTTAGATTGAAAATCTTTGTATATTTGTTCTGACATTTTAGGCTTAGGATGTAATCCTATTTTTAATTCATCCCATAATGTACTTAAATTTAAATCATCTATAAAAAGATAATTTAAGACTTCTTTTTCAAACATAACAAACAGATCAATCTCTTGTGGATTTTTAAAATCATAAAGTCTTGATAATAGTTTAAAATTAATAAAATCACTTGCTTTCATCGCTTCTTGAATTTGCGTATTGCCATCTTTATTTGTATCAAATGTAGTTTTAGAAATAATCATTGGATCATCAATATTATTATCTTCATCGATTAACTCTAATGTTAGACTACTATTCTCATCTTCTTTTATGAATCTATTTGTTAAGTTTTCTTTATTTGAAGTATCAAAATATTTTTTAATTTGATTATTTTTTTTTAATGAACTTTGAAAAAATGTATATAATGCCCAATAAATAGAACTTTTACCACTTCCATTTTCTCCATACATCAATATATTTTTACCTTCAAAATTAAACTCTTCTTCTCCATTAAAAAATTTAAAATTTTCTAGTGTTAATTTATTTATTCTTTTCACTATAAGCTCCTTTTAATTGGCAAAATTAAATCTTTGAGTCGTATCGTCATCAATTCTAAATTATTTCGTATTTTATTATGTCGTTCAATTAATAAAAGATAAGATTTATGAATAGTTTCAATTTTCTCTTCATCTTCTAAATTATCAATAGGTTTAAAATACTCTTTTGCATATTTTAAAAACTCTATATTTTTATCTTTAAATTCATCTTTAAAATAGAGTTCATATACAAGTGCATCAAGAACTTCTTCAAAATGGTATTTTATGATATTTTCATTATCTGCATATTTATCTATATTTGTATCCAAAGTTTTAAGAAGCATCACATAATCCACCAAAATCTCAAAAGGCTTTGTATCTTCTATATTTTTTATTTTTGGTATTGGGAAAGAAGATAAGCTATCTTTTGTATAAGTATAATATCCTCCAGAAAAAACAGCACTTGTATTTTTGATAAAAAACCACATTAATTTAGAGTTTAAAATAGCTAAATAAAATTTATAACTCTCTTTTATTTTTGAAAATTTAATTAATCCAAAGCATTTTGTATTCCCATAAAATTCTCCATTTTTATCATAAGATAATTGACTTCCTAATGATAAATATGGTGTAATTAATTTTTCAATTTCTTGAAACATACCTTGTTTTCTACCTAGTTGAAACCATTCTCCATCAATATTAAATCTACCTCTTTCTCTACCTCTTAAAAT
Source organism: Sulfurovum sp. (assembly GCA_045267865.1). GTDB lineage: Bacteria > Campylobacterota > Campylobacteria > Campylobacterales > Sulfurovaceae > Sulfurovum. The sequence goes on from JASFZJ010000098.1 coordinate 15,541, forward strand.
TTCTTCACACTCTTTAAGATAACTATATCCATACGGAAATATTTCTTTTATCTCTTCCTCTGTATATAAAATAGCTTTTTTGTCTTTTATATAATATGGAAATATAACAACTTTATTACTTTGTAATTTTTCATATCTATGAACATCATTACCTTTTAAAAGAGGTTTGACTAATCCTATCTCTATTTGTATCTCTTTATTTAACTCTTCAGAAAAACCAATGACTAGATTATCTTTATATTTACAATCTTTTATAAAATAAACACTATCTTTTGCTGTTTGAAGTCCTGTAAATATCTTCTCAAAAATATCACTAACCCTCAAATCTTGTCTCTTCAATTTCTCTAAGATATTATAAGTTTCCTTATCCGTAAATATCCAACTATCTACCGTTAATTCACTATTTTTGATATGAGTATAGTCATCTTCTTTTAACCCAAATAGATATTTTTCTAACTCAATATTGGTAGATAAATCTTTATTTGACTCTATATATTTGAGACTCTCTATATCCTCTTTTTTGAACCAAACCAATGATGTATAAGTAGAAGCATTGAAGACCTGATACGCTCCAAATGAGATAAATTTGGTTAGATTATTTTTGCTTAGACCTCTAATGCCTTTGCCAAATGAACTATTTATCCATTTATGAGGAATTATATAGTTTAGTATTCCTTTTGGAGCTAAGAGTTCTAAACCTTTTTCTATAAATAAGATATATAAATCATAACTACCAGTAGCACTTTCAAATTGATTTTTGTATCTAATTGATACATCTTTATCTATACCTTGTACTCTTAAATAAGGAGGATTACCAATCACCACATCAAAGCCACCCTCACCTATCACTTCTGCGAAATATAGCTTGTAGAAAAATAGCTCTGTTGTAGGTTTTTCTTTGGTGATTTGGGTAAATAGTGCTAGATTGAGATAATCCTCTTCTATGGATTTGACTAGTTTCTCTTGTTCTCTTTTTGAGCCTATATTTAGTCTTGATGATTTTAGATTTATCTGCTCTTCATACTCTGAGATTTTGAATTGGAACTGGCTATCTATGATTTGATTTATCTCTTTGTCTATTTTTATCTTTTTGGTGTTGTTGTTTTCATTGAAATATTTGTGTATTAGGGCTTGGACTTTTTCTATATTGTCGTTGTCGGTAAATAAATCTGCTTTTTCTATTTTCTCAAATGGGTCAAAGCCGTTGATGGTCTCTAATAGGCTGTTTCCTACCATTATTTTGTAGGCTAAATTGGGCAGTGGTGAGGGTGTCTCTTCATCTACTACGATACTAAGCCAAAACCTTAATTTTGCAATTTCCACGGCACTAGACTCTATATCTATGCCATATATTGAATTTTCTATTACATCTTTTTTTAATTTACCAAGTTGAGTTTCATCTCCTAATTCTTGCCTTAATTTTATTATCTCATGAAGCATTCCCATAGGAAAAGCACCTGAACCAATAGCAGGGTCAAGCACTTTGATATTTTTTAATTGTTCTAGTTTCTCTTCATCAGTTTTATTGTCATCAATATAATTATTTAGTGACTCTTTGCACATATAATGGACTATCTCACGTGGAGTATAAAACGCCCCTTTGTCTTTTCTATCTTCTAGCAAATCCTCAAATACTCTACCTAGCATCTCTGGGTCAATGGCTACTTCACTATCATTGGGACTGCCCTCTATGATGGTAAAATTGTATCTATCAAATACCTTAAATATCTTCTCGAAAATACTATTTTCTATGATAATATCTAGTGTGTCAAACTTATCTTTGGCAAAAAGTCCACCGTTTAGAAATGGCATCTTGCAATCTAATAGTTTGAAGTAGTCATCTTTTCTCTTTTTGTTTAGGGCTTCAAAAAATATCTCTTGGAGTATTTGCGTGTAGAAATCATCTTTTGAGTTATTCGGATGTGTAGCTTCAGCCTCACCTTTTGACGAGGCTAAAGCCCAATGCCAATGAATTAAGCCAAAATCCACCTAAAAACCAGCCTTTTTAGAGACAGGAAACTTAGTAGAAGAGTGCTTCTTCCTATCA
>JASFZJ010000099.1:0-41680 GCA_045267865.1 Sulfurovum sp.
TATTTTTTTGCTTACAGTATTTTTATATGTTAAATTTTCTTATATCTAAAAAATGGGGATGCTTTTGGTTGTAGTTTCTAAGGTTTTTCTACAGCCTAGATTAAGACCCTCTAAAGAGTCCTCTATATAGTCAAGATGTGGTATCTGAACTCTATTTATCTTTGTATCTTCTTCATCATTATACTCATTTGATAGTGCTTCCACAGAAGATAAAATGGTATTAAGCATAGATATAGTATCACTATATTTATCTTCAAAATCAGCTATTTTAGTATAAATATCAACAAGTGTTTTAATCTCACTCTTTTTATTTCGTATAGGTTTGGCATGATGCCAATAGATAGTATGCTTTACTCTATCTAAACTATCTGAATTTAATTTAGACTCATAAAAGATATGAAAGAGTAGAAGTGAAAACTCATTATGACGAGGATATTTATCCCATGAAAATGTACCTTTTTCAATATGTTCTCCATCATCAGAAATATCTTTATACTTTTTTTGTTTGTTAAGTTCTTTAACAATCCAAGATTGAAAATTATTATCAATCTTTCCTATATCGTGCCAACACCCTGCAATATAAACTGCCTCTGCAAGATTTGGTTCATTTGGTACAACCTTTTTTATCAAGCACTTGGCTAAGTACCCCACAGCAAAAAGATGTTGGTCTAATCTTTGTCCATTTGTATTTGCATATATCATATTTAACATTATCTCTTTCTCTCCTATAAATCATTTAGTTATTCCATAGTTCACAGGCACAACACCATCACTATTAAATCGTGTCTTTTTGAGTGCATTTTTCTCACATTGTGAGATAAAAGTTACCATCATGATTTATGCCCTTTACTTTTTATCTAAAATTTGATATAATATATTTACAATTATCCTTCGGGATGCCCCTTGAATATTCAAGGGGAGAAACTCTAAATATCTAATAATTTTTTTAGTTTTACTTTAATTGCTTTAAAATTATTTTCAGATATTTTTCCTATTTTATTTTCAAGTCGTTTTGTATCATAAATTCTACCTTGTACAAGTAGAGCATTACTCTCTTTCTTTACGATAAGCACAGGTCTTGAAAAAATCTCTCTTTCTTTAAAATATTATTCTTTTGTCCCATTATGTAACTGTCCTTTAAATATATACCATTTATAAAATTCTTTAGCCATTGAAATACTCCTTTCTATATTAAATATATTTGAGCTACTTATGCAGTAGTAAATCCTAACTATACATTATTTCTAAGCTTCTTATGCAGTAGTAAACTTTGATATATCTCAACAGAAATAATTATTACTATTCATAAAGATAAGTGCCAATATATATTGGCTCGTTTGGAGTGAAGTATCGCTTTAAGGTCTGTGAGTTGCTCCATAATTTGCCTTTTTTATTGAGTCTTGAAGTATATCATAAACTAAATAATATTAGGAGAAACCTCAATTTTTTGATATAATTTTAGTAAAATAAGGATAGATGATGATAACAAATGAAGAGCTTACAAGAGCAATATTAGAACTTAGAGAATCACAAGCAGAGACAGATAAGCAGATGAAAGAGAGGAGCCAAAAGACGAGTAGAGATATGGATAAGATGTTAGAGTTTATCCATAGTCTATCCAAAGATAGAAAAGAACAGATGAGAAAAACAGATGAACAGATGAGAAAAACAGATGAACAGATGAGAAAAACATCTAAAGAGATAGAGAAGACAGAGAAGCTAGTAAAGGCTCTAAGTCAAAATATAGATGGAGTCAATAAGTCTATAGGCTTAGAAGCAGAAGAGTTTTTTTATTCATCACTCAAAAAAAATCCAACTATTGCTAATATAAATTTTGATTTCGTCTATCAAAATGATAGAATAAACCTAAAAGGTGAAACACAAGAGATTGATATATTATTGGAAAATGGCTCTAGCATAGGTGTGGTAGAGGTCAAAAATAAAGTTAGCCAAAACAGTATAGACCAGCTAGATAAAATCATGGAAAGATTTGACTATTTTCATCCACTATATAAAGATTATAAAGTCATAGGAGCATTAGCAGGAAAGGTATTCCCAAAGCACCTTCAAGAACAAACTCTCAAAAAGGGATATAGCGTCATAATGCAACAAGGCGACCATATAGAACAGATAAATCCTTGATAAAATCGGCTCTTTAGTTGCGTAACATAAATTAATAAAAAACAAAGCAAACTTGTGAATGTAATTTAAGACTATCAGCACCCAATAAAATACCCTTTTTTTTCAACCATCTCACAACGCCCCCACAAATAGGGGCTTATCTACCATACAGAAAAATAAAGGTATAATACCTCAAAATAGCTCTAAAGCAAGTCACAGCTTTGTTTTAGAGATTTTTTTTACAGTGCACTGCCGAGTAGGTAGCTTAGAAATTTAACTTTCCCAACTCCCACATGCTCTATAAGTGCACTGCCGAGTAGGTAGCTTAGAAAAGATAAAATATATCAAAATGAGTGGGATGAGTGTGCACTGCCGAGTAGGTAGCTTAGAAATTGTGAGGAGCTTTGAGAATGTTTATTGTCTTCGTGCACTGCCGAGTAGGTAGCTTAGAAACATTAAAATCAACTAGATTAGTAACTTCATATGGTGCACTGCCGAGTAGGTAGCTTAGAAATTTACAATGGATACTATATACACTTTTCAATAGTGCACTGCCGAGTAGGTAGCTTAGAAATAGTAGTGATGATGGTACTCACACTTTTATTTGTGCACTGCCGAGTAGGTAGCTTAGAAACCCCCCCGTTAAATTTTAAAAAGAGTTATAAAGTGCACTGCCGAGTAGGTAGCTTAGAAATTTTATGTTCACAAAGCTACCTTTTATGTATTGTGCACTGCCGAGTAGGTAGCTTAGAAATATCTATTGATGAAGAGCATATAATGAAGATTGTGCACTGCCGAGTAGGTAGCTTAGAAAGAGAGAAACTGCTGTGATAATAGATTGTTTCAGTGCACTGCCGAGTAGGTAGCTTAGAAAGTCCAAAAAGTTGGACTACAGACAATGCAAAAGTGCACTGCCGAGTAGGTAGCTTAGAAACACACAAGTAGGACAAGCAGTTTCCTACTATTGTGCACTGCCGAGTAGGTAGCTTAGAAAATGCTCAAATTTTGGTAAACTCATATTATTTATGTGCACTGCCGAGTAGGTAGCTTAGAAAATCTGTAGAAGTTACAATTTTCCCTATCCCAAGTGCACTGCCGAGTAGGTAGCTTAGAAATAGTACGATTGCTGGTAAGACGATTGTATGCTGTGCACTGCCGAGTAGGTAGCTTAGAAAGTTATCTCTGGCTTAATATCTATCGTGTGACTGTGCACTGCCGAGTAGGTAGCTTAGAAATAGATTGTCTATGTATGCACCTGCACTCACAGGTGAACTGCCGAGTAGGTAGCTTAGAAATTTCGTAAGTGATATATCAACAGTACTTACAAGTGAACTGCCGAGTAGGTAGCTTAGAAAATATTCAAACTTGCACCCACAACGCCAAGTTTGTGAACTGCCGAGTAGGTAGCTTAGAAAAATTTTGGACTCGGCTCATATTTAGACCCAAAGTGAACTGCCGAGTAGGTAGCTTAGAAATTCTTTGAGTTCAAAAGTAATCTCTGTGTTGTGTGAACTGCCGAGTAGGTAGCTTAGAAATCCTTTTTACTATTTGCAAAATAAGACATAAAGTGAACTGCCGAGTAGGTAGCTTAGAAAACCCGCGATATTAGTATACGCTTTGATATTGTGTGAACTGCCGAGTAGGTAGCTTAGAAATTTATGGTGGATACTATACGCACTTTTGACAAGTGAACTGCCGAGTAGGTAGCTTAGAAATAAGTCAAAGAGCTACTATAAGTAATAAGCAGGTGAACTGCCGAGTAGGTAGCTTAGAAAATCGAGTCTAATATTACCATAGAAATTTACCAGTGAACTGCCGAGTAGGTAGCTTAGAAAAAAAAACACTACAAACATTAGAGTCAGCTTGGGTGAACTGCCGAGTAGGTAGCTTAGAAATATTTCCGTGACTTTAAGAGATAGAGTTTTTGGTGAACTGCCGAGTAGGTAGCTTAGAAAAAACAAAAACAAACAAATGCAGAATTATCAGAGTGAACTGCCGAGTAGGTAGCTTAGAAACAAAACAAAACAAACAAATGCAGAATTATCGGGTGAACTGCCGAGTAGGTAGCTTAGAAATAATGCGATTGCTAGTTTAAAGAGGAATTTACGTGAACTGCCGAGTAGGTAGCTTAGAAATTGCTGATGGAACTTGGAAGTCTAATAGTGGAGTGAACTGCCGAGTAGGTAGCTTAGAAACCTGAAATTTGTACAATATAGATGTTCGTTTAGTGAACTGCCGAGTAGGTAGCTTAGAAAAAATAGAAGATGCATTTGTTCTTCGCATGGGTGTGAACTGCCGAGTAGGTAGCTTAGAAAAATACAGAATGAGACAAGGTGATGGAGTAAAAGTGAACTGCCGAGTAGGTAGCTTAGAAAGAAAAGCGTATTTATAGCTCTGATTTCATATTGTGAACTGCCGAGTAGGTAGCTTAGAAATACAAATAATCGTTGGGGTCTGCCTGATATGTGTGAACTGCCGAGTAGGTAGCTTAGAAAACAGCGAAGCCGTGGTGCTTTGGTTCGTCACAGTGAACTGCCGAGTAGGTAGCTTAGAAAATCAAGATAAGCTAATTGAGACTCTAAACTATGTGAACTGCCGAGTAGGTAGCTTAGAAAGAAATATGTCAAATCTCCTGACACTAGAAGTCGTGAACTGCCGAGTAGGTAGCTTAGAAAATAACTTTTCACCAAGTTTCTATATTTTAACCGTGAACTGCCGAGTAGGTAGCTTAGAAATCTTTAAGCTGGGAGCGTAATATCGCTCTACCGTGAACTGCCGAGTAGGTAGCTTAGAAAAACGCTCCAGAGTTTCACCCAGTTGGAACTCAGTGAACTGCCGAGTAGGTAGCTTAGAAATAAAGATAAATTATCGTCATCATTACCTAAAGGTGAACTGCCGAGTAGGTAGCTTAGAAAAAAGGGTTTCCATTAGGGTCACATACAACTCTGTGAACTGCCGAGTAGGTAGCTTAGAAAAACTTTGCGTGAGTCTTCAAACAAACTCTTTATGTGAACTGCCGAGTAGGTAGCTTAGAAAAGTAAACGACCCACAAGGCAACTCTAAGAAGCGTGAACTGCCGAGTAGGTAGCTTAGAAATATTATGGACTATACAGACAATATAGAGATTGGTGAACTGCCGAGTAGGTAGCTTAGAAACATCCCAGAAGGTACGAGAGACATATTCCAAAGTGAACTGCCGAGTAGGTAGCTTAGAAATATCATTTCAATAACTATTGGTACTGCCATAAGTGAACTGCCGAGTAGGTAGCTTAGAAACAAGCCGTATATGGGTCTCCTCCCGCTTGGGTGTGAACTGCCGAGTAGGTAGCTTAGAAATACATACTTTCCGATAGTTCCTAGCATACTATGTGAACTGCCGAGTAGGTAGCTTAGAAAACATAAATACTAAGTAGATAACTGATGTTACGCATTTATATAAATTGGTTTAATTTTTTTGGTGTTATGTAATGTAGGGTGCGTTTTCTTAGTTCCCACAAGGAATAATATCGTATAGGGGCAATCCCTTATAGTTGCCCTTTGTAAATAAAATTATTAAAAAGGCTATTTGAGATGATAATACTATTTGATTTAGACGGCACACTAATAGACTCCACAGAGGCGATATTAGAGAGTTTTGGCGTGGCATTTAAGCATTTTGGAGATAAAATACCAGATGATAAGAGTATCAAATCTCATATCGGTCACCCTCTTGATGTGATGTTTGTTAATCTTGGAGTAGATGAGAATAGAGCTTTTGAGTATATAAGTGCTTACAAAGAACACTATAGGCAAATATCATGTGCTAAGACGGTTTTATTACCATTTGCTAGAGAGACTTTGAAGTTAGCTTCACAATATGCTACGCTAGGAGTGGTGACAACTAAAACGGCTAAATACTCAATCGAACTACTTGAATATAATGACATTATGAGATATTTTGAGGTGTTAGTGGGTAGAGAAGATGTAGAAAATCCTAAACCTCACCCAGAACCTATACTTAAAGCTTTGTCTAAGCTACAAATTGATACAAGTGAAATATGGATGGTAGGAGATACCTGTATGGATATGTCATCAGCCTCATCAGCAAATATTAAAGGTATTGCCGTCACTTGTGGCTACGGAACCAAAAAATCCTTGGAGTCGTGTAGCGATATAGTTGTTGATAATGCCTTTGAAGCTGTGAAGTTTATTACCGTCTCATAAGTAGATATAAAAAAAAGTGTAAATACAAGCACTTTTTAAGAGTCACATCATTACAATAGATTAAAACTATTAAAAAAATATATAGGAGCAATTATGGTAGAAATAAGATGGCACTCTCGTGCAGGTCAAGGTGCTGTGACAGGAGCTAAAGGTTTGGGTGATGTTGTAGCTTCAACAGGTAAAGAAGTTCAAGCCTTTGCACTTTATGGTTCTGCCAAAAGAGGTGCAGCTATGCGTGCGTATAATAGAATAGATGATACGCAAATTCTCAACCATGAGAAATTTATGTTACCAGATTATGTATTGGTTATTGACCCTGCTTTGGCATTTTCAGATAATATCACTGAAAATGAAAAACTAGCAACAAAGTATATCATAACTACACACTTGACAAAAGATGAGCTTATTAAAGAGCTTCCTATTTTAGAAGATAGAAGAGATAGAGTATTTGTACTTGATTGTATGCAAATATCACTAGATACTATAGGTAGAGCTATACCAAATGCTCCAATGTTAGGTGCATTTGTAAAAGTTTCTGGTATGTTTGAGCTTGATTATTTCCTTGATAGTATGAAGAGAGTATTATCTAAGTTTCCACAAAAGATAATTGATGCGAATATGAGTGCAATCACTAGAGCATATAACGAAGTTAAGTAAGGAGGAGCTAAGATGCAAGAACAAAATTTACATGCAGGAAATAATAGAGGAAGTAAAGAGTTAGGTGGTGGTTTAGTTGGTTGGGACGAAGTTACACAAGGTATCGTCTTGACTGCTTTTGATGGAGATGCTACAGGTATCTCGGGTAAAAAAGCTGAAGATAGAACTTACTCACTATTTAATACATATACAGCCTCTGTTGCCTCTTGGAGAGTAACTAAACCTGTATTTAACATTGATGTCTGTATTGATTGTCAAAACTGTTGGGTATGGTGTCCTGATAGCTCAATTATCTCAAGAGATAAGCAGATGTTGGGTATCGACTATGACCACTGTAAAGGGTGTGAGGTTTGTGTGGAGGTTTGTCCTACAAATCCAAAATCACTTTTGATGTTTAGTGAGCATGAAGAGTTAGATACAGCTTTATCTAATTGGCCAGAAAAAAAACAAAAAGAAAAGAAATAAAGGACCGTTATGGCAGTAGAATTTGAAGTAAACGAAAGAGAAGTTTGGGATGGTAACTATGCAGCATCACAAGCACTAAGACAAGCAGATGTTGATGTTGTTGTAGCATATCCTATTACACCATCTACTCCTATTGTTGAAAACTATGGTGCGTATGTTGCTAATGGTTATATTGATGGTCAGTATGTAATGGTTGAATCAGAACATGCTGCAATGTCAGGATGTATCGGTGCATCAGCATCTGGTGGTCGTGTGGCAACTGCTACTTCTTCACAAGGTTTTGCACTTATGGCAGAGGTACTTTATCAAGCATCAGGAATGAGATTACCTATCGTACTTACTGTAGTAAACAGAGCGTTAGCATCACCACTTAATGTTCGTGGTGACCATGCTGATATGTATTTAGGAAGAGATTCTGGTTGGATACAACTTGATGCTTTTAATGCTCAAGAAGCGTATGACTTGACTCTATGTGCATTTAAAATTGGGGAAGATACGAGAGTAAGACTCCCTGTAATGGTTCACCAAGATGGTTTTATCACTTCACATACAGCACAAAATGTATATCCATTAAGTAATGTGGATGCTATAGATTTTGTAGGTAAATTTAAGCCAATGGATGAGATGCTTGACTTCTCACGACCTGTAACTTATGGAGCTCAAACTGAAGAAGATTGGCACTTTGAACATAAAGCAAAACAGCATAAAGCTATTATTGACTCTCGTCCTATAATAGATGAAGTTTTTGCTGAACTAAAAGAGAGAACTGGTAGAGAGTATAATAGAGTAGAGAAGTATATGATGGACGATGCTGATGTAGCTATTGTTGCATTAGGTACTACTGTTGAGACTTGTATCGTGGCAGCTAAAGAGCTTAGAGCAGATGGAATTAAAGCAGGTGTAGTAGCCATTAGATGTTTTAGACCTTTTCCTTTTGAGCTTGTACGAGAAGCACTTGAAAATGTAAAAGCTGTATCTGTACTTGATAGGTCATCTCCAGGTGGAGCAATGGGTGCATTCTTCAATGAAGTATCTGCTGCATTATATACTACCCAAAAGAGACCAATAGTAACAAACTATATTTACGGTCTTGGTGGAAGAGATTTCTCTATGAAAGAAGCAAAAAGAATTTATATGGAGCAAAAAGCACACGCTGATGCTGGACATATCACAACTGATATCCAACAGTTCTCTGGACTAAGAGGACCAAAACTTGGGTTCTTTAAAACGAATAGGGGGTAATTATGGCAATTACATCAATAAAAAACTTAAAAGAGTTTTCAACAGCAAATGATAGATTTGAGGGAGCACACACATTATGTCCAGGTTGTGCTCACTCTATGATAGTTAGAGAGCTTATGAACTGTACAGATGACAACCTTGTTATCGGTGCAAACACAGGTTGTTTGGAAGTATCAACAGCAGTTTATCCTTATACTGCGTGGGATACATCTTGGATACATATCGGATTTGAAAATGCAGCATCTGCTATCTCTGGTGCTGAGGCTATGTATAAAGCTAGAAAAGCCAAAGGTACACTCAAAGACCCTGATGCTCCTGTGAAATTTGTAGCATTTGGTGGAGATGGTTCAACTTATGATATTGGTTTCCAATGGCTAAGTGGTGCTATGGAGAGAGGTCACAACTTTACTTACATCTGTTTGGATAATGAGAATTACGCAAATACAGGTGGACAGAGAAGTTCAGCAACTCCTATTGGAGCAACAACTTCAACAGCACAAGCAGGAACTCACTCATTTGGGAAGAAAGAGAAGAAGAAAGATATAGTAGCTATTATGGCTGCTCATGGAGCTCCTTATGTAGCACAACTTGCACCAAATAAGTGGAAGATTATGGCAAAAGGTTTCCAAAAAGCACTAGAGATTGATGGACCTTGTTTTATCAACACAGTTTCAGCGTGTTGTACAGAGTGGAAATTTGAGCCAAAAGATACAATAGGTATCACAGATTTGGCTACTGATTCACTTATGTTCCCTATATATGAGATACTTGATGGACATGAGCTTAATATATTATATAGACCCAAAAATGTTATAGATGTAGAGGATTATCTTGGTGCTCAAGGGCGATACAAACACCTATTTAAACCAGAAAATAGACATGTAATAGACCAAATTCAATCAGATATTGATAAGAATTGGGCAATGTTACAAAGAAGAGAAGAAGCTAGAATATAGTGAAAAGCTAGAGTAGAAATACTCTAGTGTTAGTATGAATCAATAAGTTTTTTAACTGACCTTACGCAGTTTAGAAAAAATTTAATATTTTGTAGGTTTGGTATCACCAAACGATAGGTTAAAGTATAGTAATTGATACGATATATTAAGTTTTTAAGTGTTTGGCAGTGCCAAACCTACTGGACTTTGTCGAGGTAGAGATACCTCAACAGTTAGTAAATATCAAATCCTAATATAATCCGAACTTCCCATCAGCTCTTTTATACATAACTCTCATTAGCCCCTCATTATCATTAAATACAATAAATTGTCTCTTTTTCTCATCTCTAAGTGCTTGAATAGCTTCGTCAAAATCTAATGGTTTATGAAGCTCTAAATCCATAGGAACTATCTCTATCTCTTCTATATCAAACTCAGTAACAGCGTCAGCACCAGAATCCATATCTTTAAAGCTCATAATTCTATGACCCTTAATCTTATCAGCATGTCTTCTTAGAGATTTTTTAACTCTCTCTATTGCCAAATCTATCGCAGCATATACATCTTTATCAACTTGTGTTATTACAATTGTATTTTTATCTTTAAGATTTATAATAAACTCTACTACAAAACCCTTTTTACCATGCTTATCATTTGCTGATATGACCGTACTAGCAGATATAATATCTAAATGATATTTATCCATACTCTCTGTAGCAGTATCTACATAAGCTTTGATAGAGTCCGTTAAGTCGAAATGTCTTCCTGTAATACTCTTGTTCATAATATATCCTTAGTTTCAAGATATAGACAATCTAATTATCTATTCTTAATGGTAACTTAAAATATTTAATGAAAGGTAAATGAGATTAGGAGTTATTTTGATCTACAATATGAGCATATCCTGTCTCTGCTTCGATACGAATAGAGAAATCATCACCACTATCTAGGGTGAATTTAATGGTACAAGGAGTTCTAAATCTATTTGTATAACTTACACTAGTACGACCTGTAAAGCCTTGATAAGGTCGTCCTAAATTATCAAATCCTATATATTGGGCTGGACTACAACTTGTTCCTATAAATTGAATTCTATTAATACCATACTTATATGATAAAAATATTCGCTCACTTATTCCTGTTGCTCCATTACTCTTACCACCATTATCACAATTTTCTGTAGTAATCCAGTTCATTATCTTACCACTTAATGGGTCAAGAGCTGCCTCATTATTATTAATCCTAGTACTATAATCTTGACTATCAGAACCTATATATTCATAGTAGTTTTGACTTCCATCGCAAAAATTAAATCCTATCCTCCAATATGCTCTTTGCCAGTTTGTTATAGTTGGAACAAATTTATTATCTATTAGGGCTAAGTGTTGTGTGTCTCTTATATCAGAGAGTATTATATCTGCTGCTTGTTGTCTAGTATTATTATCATAACTCCCAACACCAGCTCCTGCCAATATCCCCAAGACAACGATAACCATCACAAACTCCAACATCGTAAAGCCAGTTCTATTATATTTAAAATTTTTCATATCTTTTGTAGTGTCCTTTTATGGTATCTTATCCATTGAGCATTGGCTATATTGGGATTATTTATATCTCTATAATTAACTGAGACATCAATAATAGCATTTAGTGCTGACTCCGGTGTAACTACTGTATTAGCAAGTCTGTTTGTACAATTATTTACTCCTGCATCTCCTATATATGATATTCTTACATTTACTATATACCCTTGTCCTATATTGCTTGAACCAGTACCACCCACCTCTCCTGTAATAGAATTAAGACAGTTAACCGCTCTATCATGTGCCATTATTGCCATAATAGTATATTCTGTGTAGCTCTTTGCTAATAATATCGCTTGTTCTCTTTGGTATTGTGAATATGTACTTTGTCCTATTTTGGCAGATAAATTCATCACAAGTACACTAAGTGAGGACATCATAACAATAACTAAAATAGCCATCATCATTGAAAATGCTTTTCTATGTGACTTCATCATCTTATTACCGCCTTCTCTTTACAAGTTGTCACTCTATCACTATTATTTATCCACTCTTGTTGGCATAGCTTAAATCGAATACTATTTTCATTTCCTGAAAATTGAAATACAGATACATTTCTTAATAGTATAGATTGTTGTCCTCCATTATTATAATCTACACCATTCCATGGTTGTAAATCATAATGTAAATTAAGTGTCCATAATCCATTAGGCTGAATTGTAGGAACAATAGCATACGCACTCCATGCTAGTTTATAGTGTTCTTTTATAACTCTAGGAGCAGGGTCAATAGGGTACAAAGTAAAAATAGTAGGACTTGCTCTTCCACTTACGATTGATATCCCTGAGATATTTCCATTATATCCTATAGTATTAACATTATAAGTTCCAGGGAAAAATAGTGCTGTACCATCTAATCCAGTTGTGTTTAAGTTAGTTGATAAAGCTTGAATATAGGCATTAGCATTTTGTATATTAGAACCTAGAGTAAGAAATCTATCTTTAGTAGTTGAGGGACTATTTATATCTATAAAACCACTCCATCCTGAAATACCTGTGGCTGAATTTCCTTGAAATCCATCTATATCACTACCTACCCACTCCAATACACTATAATTTGCATTATCTAAATTCTCTATACTTCTATATGTACCATTTATATCACTTACTCTACCAATAACTGTATTTGGTATAGAATGAGAGAGTCTATTGGCTATCTGCATTGCTGCTATCTCTGTTTTGATACTACTTCGATTAGAAGCTCTTTGGACTATATAGCTCTGATATACTCTAGCTATAATCTCTGATGCTAAAGAGGAGATTATCCCCAATATAACGATTACAAAGACAAGCTCAAGCATAGAAAATCCTGCTCTTTTTTGATTATGTATCATTACATTATCCTTTTGGCAAGAGAGTAAGTACCAATATTACAAGAGAAAGCTCTAAGTATAATATCTTTTTGAAGTTCTACGGCTACACTATTAGATTGTACTCTAATCGTTATTAGTTTTATATTAGATGTCGTTGCTATAGCATTACTATTAAAATCAAAATTTAAAGTAGTACCACTATAAGCAGTTCCACCTGTAGGTGCATCACTTACATAAGATACTGTGGTTGTAAAGGTAAGACCTCTATCTAGATAATCACCTGTTGCTGTGGTAGTACTACCACTATTTTGTAGAAAATGAGTATCTCCATTATAGTCATCAATATCATTAAAATCACTCATATTACCATCTTGACCAATAATTGATGCATTTAGTCTAGTACCTCTAGCAGTTAAAAAGCTTCTTGTACTAAGTGGTGGCATACCTACTCGTAATCCTGTAGGATTACCAGTTCTATTATCCTCTCCCAAGAGTATTTGTCCACTATTCGTGGCCAATATAGGGCTCTCTAAAGACTCATTAGTATCATTTGCATCCCAATGTCTAGTAAGTATCAATCCTATATCAGTCGCTCCTGCTGCGATAGCCTCTTGTTGTGTCCCTATTAGTGTTCCTTTATTAGCTTGACTTACAAGCATTGGAGCTGACATCATTACTATACCCATAATCACAATAGAAAAGACAAGCTCAAGCATTGCGATACCCTCTCTTAGTTTATAGTAGTACATTACCAATCCAATCTTTTTGTTTTTTTCTCACTAGCCACTGTATCTACAATACTTCCTCTATCTCCAAAACCACCCCAATTACTAGCTCCTAAAAATCTTACTCTATATAAGAGTGATGATGGGGCTATATTAGCAAAAGGATCAAAGACAAGCCATCTACTAGTCCTGAATATTGTATTATTTGTCTCCAAATTTATAGGTACTGTTAATGGAAGTACAGGGGTTGTACCTGTATTCACAACAATATCTAACTCTTGCCCATCACCTAAGATAAATACTGTTGTAGGAGTTATAGTAGGTGATGAGCCACTTCCTTCTGTTATTATACCTTGTACTAAGACTATATTACCATCTCTATCAAGTGTGCTATGGTCGGTAGATAGCCACCAACTTGTCTCACCTGTTTGAGCCTTATCTGTATCAATACCTAAATTTCGACATGCTAAAACTCCCAAATTACAATAATTTACGATAGATATAGGAGTTGCTATCTCAACTCCTATAACATCCTCATAGAATTTTTTAGATGATTTTGTTCTAGCATAGAGAAATGTTATATTCTGATTTATAATTTTATTTCCAAGTATAAGATGCGTATTATCCAAATCAACATTTATCCCTTGTGAACCAAGATTATTACTAGGTTGTGTCTCAAATATGATATTTAAATCAATAAAGTTAAGTAGTCTAGGGTTAAGATATTTGCTAATATTACGGTTAAAATTAAAACTCCAATCCATACTTATCGCACCCTCTGCATTTGTACTAAAATCTGCTGGTACTTGTTCTACTTTAAGTTCTGTAGGTGTGTTATTAGCAGTAGAGGTAGCAAATGTATCTTGTTCTCTAACTCTTGTGACTATATTAGGAGTAGTTGTTGAATTATACTCTATCAAGTCATAAGTTAAAGCAGGAGTAGGTATATATTGATTATTTGGAAGTCTAGGATTGGATAAATATCTATAATTTAATATTAAATCTACATTTTCAGCATAACAGCTATTGACAAAGTTAGTCAATTTTAGACCATTGTATCCAGCTGCTGTGAAAGTACCATATATATTAAACGACATATTCTCATCTATACCATTTTGATATAAGTTTGAATCAAGAGTATTGATATAGACAAATGTATTGTTATTATTATCTTGTGATGGTCTTGCTCCATTTTGTATGGCATCTAAATTAAAGCTATAAGGATAAAACTGCAAATCAAAGTCACGATATTTTTTTGAAGCTATAGGGTGTGTATGATTACTACTTATCATACATCCATGTCTTCCTGTAACTCCTTCTATATTAACATCTCCTTTATCAACTAGACAATCAGGAGTTGAGAGAAATCCTCTATTAGTATCATGGTGTACCATAGATGATGTATCCCAGTCGGCACTTGTCCAGTTACTATCTCTTAAGGCAAAGAAATAATCTCCTACTTGATTTATCCTATTCAAAGAAGATATATTGTCAGCTGTATTCGTACCATTAGCGATACTCATAGAGAGATTTGTATCATTAGTATCTACACATCCTGATATATCATTTCCAGAAGTAGGGTTTTGATTCCATTGTAATGTAGATGTAGCAGAGATGCTTTCATTAAAGGTTTGGAAATAACCATGTACTGGATTATCATTTCTATAGTCTGTAGCTATCGTATCAAATCTATAATTATAATCAGCAGCCAAAGAGATAGGTGTAGTTACAGGTGCTATAGTTGAATCAGAGATAAGACGAATATTTGTATTAAGAGCATCATTACTTTGATTACTATCTATTAGTTTTGTAGCAAATGCCTCTGGGCGTATAGCAAAATTATCACGAGAGCATAAAATCCTACCATAGTGTGTACGAAGACAGGCATAACAACCTTGTCCACCTGCACTACATTGACTTGTACAGTTATCATCATCTGGATAATTATCTTTATAGACTGTTTGGAAACAGCTCTCATTATTTCTATTACCACAGTTTTGCTCCACAAGTCCACCACTAGGGGATGTGAGAAACCAAGTTCTAAATCCAGTATTTTGTGTTGCCAAATTATATTTAAGTCCTAGTATAGGAGTGGATGTAGAGTTATTAAACTTAACAAATACAGGAGCACTTATATTAGAATCAGGGTTATAACACGATACATTTGTATCTCTATTGAGGATACCTGCATTATAGACCTCTACTTCAACAGTGGAGTCAAATACTTTAGGTGTTACATAATCTGTACCATAACTAAATATTCTAGCATTAAATGCTCTATTTGCTACTTGTGTATAGAGGTTGTAAGGTTGTCCTGTGGTAAGTGAAGCATCATCAGAAGTTACATTAAATATACCCCAAGCAGGGAAATATCCTCCACTAGCAGGACATATAGACCCTTTACCAAAACCTTTGCTAAGATGAACAGGACCAGAGCCATAGTCAACACTATATTCTATCCATAATTTAAAGCTTGTATCTATACTTGATTGCATCATTTCTGTATCAAAGGTAAGATACCTTGCTTCATACGAGTCTATAATACCACCTGGTCCAATAGGAACTGTTCCTGCACCTGTACCGATATACATACCAAATCCAGAAATATTTTCTTGATAAGTTTGATTGAGTCCTGTAGGCCCTGCTGGTATATAGCTGTGTCTATCATTTTGAGCTAAACCTGTTGAGTTGGATACATAGTGAAGCTGTTGTGTATCATTAATTTTATAAGTAATATTGACATCATGAAGTTCAAAGTCACCCTCTTTGGAGAGGATAGATATTTTGGTACTTAGTGGAGTACCATAAGCCCCAAGAGTTGTTTTGATTTTATTATCTTCTGAGGGAATAATAAACCCTCCAATATCTATACTATAGTCATAACATATATTAGGCTGATAGAGAGCTGTAGAGAAAGCCATCATACTAGGAGTAATATAGTCATTATTAGATGAGAGACTAATATATATAGTACCTACATACTTATCAATATCTCTATATTTGGTAATAATAGTGGATACATCATAAGTATCAACATCTATACCATTATTATTTTGCATATCATTATTATTACCACTATCTCTATCTATATTTGCTAGTTTTGCATCAAAAATATTATTTGGGTCAGCAGGTAGAGGCATTTTATCTCCACTATCACTACTAAGCCTCTTCATTACCATACTATCATAGTTACCATTTGGGGTTCCATAAACATACTCACCCTCTCCTGCAAATGTAGAGAATGTAGCGTGAACATCACCAGCTGAGGGTAGCCTAAATCCAGATATTTTCACCTGTTGTGAGTTAGGTATTTTAGTATAACCATTATATATAGATACATTAGTAGCATCTCCTGTAAGGTCATCTTGTTTATAAATCACCACCATAGACCAACCACCATAGTTACCAGTACTTGATTGTCTTCCCTCATTGGCTGTTAGATTGGCTATTGTTACTGTATGTTTTCCTACACCAATATTTTTGCTCTGCATAAGTGATGTAATATCAGTATATGCGGCATAATATCCTCCATTATCTCCAAATTTTGTATCATAATAAAATGTTGTAGCTTGTAGAGGAGTATAGCTACTATCATCATCTACACGAATTAATAGTCTATTACCATCTGTTTTTGTAAGGTCTATATCTGAATTAGTCGTAATATTTTTAAATTTGTATGTCGTACCATCTACTAAACCTCTTCTTTGTGCATAACTATTTTTATTATTTATACTACCTTGCCAAAATACTCCTGCCCATAATATCCCTTTACCATCAAGTTGGTCATAGTTGGTAGGAATTTCAAAATTAGAAGAGCTTGAGTTCCAAGTAGCTGCCCCTATACCTGTATTACCATCTATATCTATATATTTTGCCATATAGTTATTATCATTATATGAGTTACTATTTTGACAAGTTCCCGTATATTTATCTTTACTATTTGTAATACACTCTGATGTATTTCCCAAAATAGTATATCCACCAATAATATTTCTAGTCTCAGGAGGATTGATAAGCACGAAGGGTTGATTTCCAGATTTGTATATAGTGCTGACATTAATACTCACCAATGCTATAGCACTCTCTCCCAAACTATCAGTTATAGTATAGGTAAATGTATCGTTACCTCCTCCTAATGGAGTATAAGTAAATACTCCATTAGAAGCTATTACTACAGTACCATTAGATGGAACCGTATTAGCTGTAACTTTGATAGATAATCCAGAGTCATTACTAATCACATTACCAATAAGGTCAGCTCCTGCCGTGGCAGGATATATATCAGCAACTGCTTTAAGTTCAGGTTTAACAACAGTTATAACAAAGCTTTTAGTAGCACTACCCTCTTTATCACTTACCATTACGGTTACAGTAGATGTACCTACTGCTGTTGGTGTTCCTATTATCTTTTTTGTTACATTATTAAATAATAGTCCAATAGGTAGTCCTGAGACTGTATATGTCACCACATCGCCATCAGCTTCTGTTACATAAGCAGATAAATCTAATACAAATGGTGTCTCTAAATCTATAGTCATATCGGCTATATCAGCTATCACGGGTGGAGTCGGTACAGAGACTGTATATTTGAAGTCAAAATCAACTTCTATAGTAGAGTCATATGTTCGTTCATAAGAGACCACAATAAGTTGATTTGCATTAACAGAGATTTCTCCTGAATTTTTATTATCATTATTATAGTTATAATTATTAGTATTTAGTATTTCACCACTACAACCATCTCTTACAATAAGTCTATTTGAGCTTCTATTAGCATTAGTTGCTACTTCAAATATACCTGCTATAGTAGGAGTAAAATTATAGAAGTATGTTGTTAATCCTGGGATTCTTATATTATTAAAACGATTAGTTATACTAGCTCCCGTACCATCTAAGAGAGGTATCTTATTCCCTGGACAACTCTCTTCTAAAGACTCTACAAAATCTAAATTAATCTCATACTCATCAGTATTATTTCCTGTCTCTTTGATATAGATATATACGGTATCATTGGCTTTAAGTTTTATAGAAGATGGGTTATGTGTTGTTCTATCATTATAATAATATTTATCGTAATCTGAGGGAGAACCTATCATTAGATAATACTCATGACCATTTGGAGAAGTACCCGTTATATCAAGTACACCTGCTGTAGCTACAGTAAAGTAGTAGTAGTCCTTTTCACCAGTTGTACCACTAATACTATCACCACTAAAACATGTAGTCACATCACCTGTTGCACCATTTAATGCAGGTATTATTTTCCCTGGACGGCTATTATTAACATTATCATCATCTAGGCTACAGTCACAACCATGACATACTTTAATAATAATAATCACTACCTCATCTGTATCTTGCTCCCCACTACTATCGGTTATAGTCAATCTAATAGTATGTGTTCCATTACTAAGGTTACTTGTTTGGAAAGAGCTACTATTACTATTTGTAACAAGTTGTTGATTGGTAGTAATATCTCTCCAGCTATATTTTAATCCATCACCTGTACTACCACTACCATCTAGTGTTACACTATCTCCTAAATTAGCATTCTGATTTGCTCCTGCATCTGCTATTGGTGGTGGGGTTATTATAATAGTAACTGTATCACTATCACTAGTTCCTGCACTATCTGTAACAGTGAGGGTAATAGTATGAGTCCCTACTGTTAAATTATTTTTAGAAAAACTCTCACTTGAATTAATTACATTACCATTTTCACTCCACTCATAACTCAATCCATCTCCAATACCATCAGCACTACCACTACCATCTAGTGAGATAGTAGCTCCAAATATCTTACTTTGGTCTGCTCCTGCATCAGCAGTTGTAACTAAAGCATCGGCTGTAAAATCAAAACTAATATTAAAATATAATTTATCATAACTATTTTTCTCTTTAACCCTCACATAATATGTAGTACCTGCTAAGACATGGTATGTATAACTATCACTTATCAGATTATCTCCATTATATATATCTCCATCTCCACAGCCATAACCTACTCTTAACTCATGCTTTGTACTACTATATTTAGCATTTTCACTAATAGCTATAATTCCATCAACTGCTGTCTTAAACTTGAAATATCTAGAAGACTTTCTTTTACCATTATCACTATATGCTTTATATCCATCACCTGTAGCACCATTAATATTAGCAATATTCTCACCATTACAACTATAATTAGCTCCATAAACAGAGACCGAACTAAATACTAATACAAGAACTACTTTCATTAAATAAATTAAATTTTTCATAATAGACACCTTTTTAAATATAAATTTTCTTAAGCATACCATATATAATATAAAACAGATATAAAAGCACCTCTTTTTACTATTTTTATCAAAATAAGAGGATAGATAATAAGCTTTTTACATAGTTTGAGATATTATATCTTTTATAAATCTTTACACTAAGGCTGGATATGAATTTGAGTAAAACTATTTTGATGGGTATGGTCGTGGCACTTCTTTTGGTGGGTTGTACCAAAGATGATGAGGTAGCAGAGTTTAATAAACCAGCAATATATTGGTATAAACAGATAGCCAAAAGTATCGCTAAAGAGAGTTTGGATAAAGCAGATGCGTACTATATTTCACTCAAAAGTGAACATATCCGTTCGCCACTTATTCCTACTGCTATGATGATGTTAGCTCATGCTCATATCAATGCAGAAGAGTATCTCTTGGCTAACTATTATCTTGATGAGTATAACAAACGGTTTGGGAGTGCAAATACTATGGAGTATATAGACTTTATGAAGCTTAAAGCATCATTTTTGGGTGTGAGAGACGCTTACAAAGACCAAAGGTTGATTATGACTAGTATCTCAAAAGCTACACACTATCTTGACCGTTATCCTGATTCTGCTTATGCACCACTTGTAAATACTATCTATATACGCCTACAGATGAGTCAATATCTACTCAATGAAAATATAGCATCATTATATGATAGAACAGGCAAAAAAGATGCATCCAAAATATATAGAGCCAAAAATAGTAACTCTGTTGTTAAACTAAAAGATATTACTCCTCCCAAAAAAGGAATAATAGGCAAAATATTTGATTAATATTAATCATCAAAAATTTAATAATTTATAACCAAAAGGAACACCGATGCAAATTACTGATTATGACGCATTCCCCAATACTCTACCTGTGATTGTAGAAGATGACATCTTCTTATATCCATTTATGATAAGCCCTATATTTTTGAGCGACCCCAAAGATATAGAAGGTGTTAATTATGCTATGGAGAATAATACTCTTATCTTTGTCACCTCGTCTATCTCAGGCAAAGAGGAGAATAGAGACTTTGCTTCTATCTACAAAGTAGGAGTTATCGGCTCTATTATGCGAAAAGTAGATATGCCCAATGGCAAAATTAAGATACTTTTTCAAGGTTTTGCAAGAGGAGAGATACAAGAAGTTGAAGAGATTCAAGAGATTGAAGAGATTTCTATCAATCTGGCAATTATTGATATGGTCACTCCAGAGCCGTTTAATACTCTTAAAACAGATGCCCTAAGAGATATACTTAGAGATAAAGTCAAAAGACTCTCATCCCTTAATAGTAAAATTCCTAGTGATTTGGTACGCACTATTGAAGAGAATGATGAGCCAAACCGTATGGCTGATTTGGTATCTTCACTTCTAAGACTTGATAAAGATATAGCTTATGCTCTCTACTCTGAGCCAAATATAGAAAAGAGGCTACTTGGTCTTATTGATGTTCTAACTTCAGAGATAGAGTCTGCTAAAGTCCAAAGAGAGATACGAAGCAAAGTACACAATAAGATAGAACAGACCAACAAAGAGTATTTTTTAAAAGAGCAACTCAAAGAGATACAACACGAATTAGGCTCTGATACTCAAAGAGAAGAGGAGATAGCAGAGTTTAAGAAAAAATTAGAAAAGATAAAACCTCATATAGATGAAGATGCATATAAAGAGGTGACCAAACAGCTCAACCGTTTTGCAAGAGTTCATCCTGATTCTGGTGATGCGAATGTAATTCAAACATATCTTGAATGGGTATTTGAGCTTCCATTTGGCAAGTTTAATACCAAAAACCTATCAGTTAAAAATGTATCTGATGAGCTAGATAAAGACCACTATTCATTAGAGAAACCAAAAGATAGAATATTAGAGTTTTTTTCTGTGAGAGAACTAGCTATGCTTAGAGGGCTTAAAAATAACAAAACCTCAGGAGCAATTTTATGTTTCGCAGGACCTCCTGGGGTAGGAAAAACTTCTCTAGCCAACTCTATAGCCACAGCTTTGGGTCGTCCTTTGGTTCGTATAGCTTTGGGTGGATTAGAAGATGTCAATGAGCTTAGAGGGCATAGACGGACTTATGTCGGAGCGATGCCTGGGAGAATAGTGCAAGGACTTATAGAAGCTAAGAATATGTCTCCTGTAATTGTACTAGATGAGATAGATAAAGTAGGACGAGGTAATAGAGGTGACCCAACGGCTGTACTGTTGGAGATACTTGACCCTGAACAAAATAGTACATATAGAGACTATTACCTCAACTTCCATATTGACCTGAGCAAAGCGATATTTATAGCTACAGCCAATGATGTAGGACGAATACCTCACGCTCTTAGAGATAGAATGGAGTTTATCGGTCTCAATTCATACACGCCCAAAGAGAAGTTTGAGATAGCCAAAAGATACCTCATACCTCAAGAACTCACCAAACACGGACTGAAAAAGAGAGAGTTTACTATCACAGATAAGTCTCTAAAGACTCTTATAGATGAATATACAAGAGAAGCAGGAGTGAGAAATTTAAGAAGAGTATTAGCAGGAGTTATGCGTAAAGTTGCCAAAGAGATATTAGAAGATAGTAGCAAAGATGTGATACGAGTATCCAATAAAAATCTTGACAAATATACAGATAAAAAGGTATTTGAAATATCTTTAATAGATGATGCTCCTCAAATTGGTGTTGTTAATGGATTGGCGTGGACAGCTGTTGGTGGAGATGTACTCACGATAGAGGCTATCAAAATCAAAGGCAAAGGGCTAATGCAACTCACAGGAAGCCTAGGTGATGTGATGAAAGAGTCGGTGAGAATTGCCCACTCTGTTGTTAAGATACTTATAGACAATAAAGAGTTAGCCATATCTCCATCAATCATACCACACACTCAAAAAGAGAGAGAAGATAGAGTAGCACTTGATGCTAGTGAAGTCTATAAGAGATATGATTTGCATATCCATGTACCTGAGGGAGCAACACCCAAAGATGGACCAAGTGCAGGTATAGCGATGGTGAGTAGTATCGCCTCAATTTTTAGTAATAGAAAGATAGATAATAGAGTTGCGATGACAGGTGAAGTGACACTCACAGGAAAAGTATTACCAATAGGTGGACTCAAAGAGAAGCTTATTGCTGCGTATAAAGCAGGAGTAACCAAAGCTCTCATACCTCAAAAGAATTATGAGAGAGATTTAGAAGATATGCCCGATGAGGTAAAAGATAATATCAAAATCATAGGTGTATCAAATGTCAAAGAGGTATTAAAAGAGGTGTTTGTATAGGTTGTTCTCGTTCCCATGCTCTGCGTGGGAATGCATACACAAACCAATTATGCCGACCGTATTCGTTCCCACAAAATTGTGGGAACGAAAAAAGGTGGGTTAGGAAACCCACCCTACAGGAATGGAAAAATCATGACAAATTTACAATACAAAAAAAACATAAAAATACTAAACAAATGGGCAACAGCCTATTATGTAGATGATAATCCAATAGCCACAGATGAAGAGTATGATAAACTCTATCACGAGGTGTTGGAGTATGAAGAGCATAATCCTACCAAAATATCATTAGAATCACCTACCCAAAGAGTCGGTGGGGTTGTGCGAGAAGAGTTTACCAAAGCTAAACATATCAAACGAATGTGGAGTATGGAAGATGTCTTTGATACAGAGGAGACTCAAAAGTGGATTGAGAGAGTAGAGAAAAATGTAGGTAAATCTCCATATTTTTGTGAGCCTAAATTTGATGGGGCGAGTCTTAATCTATTGTATCAAAAAGGTAAACTTATCCGAGCTATCACACGAGGTGATGGAGTAATAGGTGAAGAGGTGACAGACAATGTCCGTACAATGCAAACCGTACCTCTCTCTATTGATTACTTAGAGACAATAGAAATCCGTGGCGAAGTCGTTATCAAAAAAGATGATTTTGAGATTATCAATAAGGAGAGATTAGCTGAAAGAGGCACTATCTTTGCCAACCCACGAAACGCAGCATCAGGAAGCCTTAGACAGCTTGACTCTAGTGTAACAGCCAAAAGAAGATTGGCATTTTATCCGTGGGGAGTAGGTGAGAATAGCCTCAAACACGATAAATTATCAGACAAAATGGACTTCATATACTCTCTAGGATTTGTACGCCCTCCTTATGTGACCAAGTGTGAGACTATAGAGGATATAGAAAAGTTTTATCATAAACTTATATCTCTAAGAGAGCAAATCCCTATGATGATGGATGGAATGGTAATCAAAGTAGATGCCGTAGCACTTCAAGAAGATTTGGGATATACAGGTAAAGTACCCAAATGGATGTGTGCTTATAAATTCCCTGCTGTAGAGAAAGTAACAAAAGTAAACGCAATAACAATCCAAGTAGGCAGAACAGGAGTCCTCACTCCAGTAGCCGAATTAGAACCCATAGATGTAGATGGAGCAGTTATCGCAAGAGCCACTCTGCACAATTTTGAGGAGATAGAGAGAAAAGGTCTTATGATAGGTGATAGCGTTATACTCATCCGTAGTGGAGATGTAATACCCAAAATCACAAAGGTTTTAGAAGATAGAAGAGACGGCACAGAGATAGCCATCACACGCCCAAAAGTCTGCCCAACTTGTAAGAATGAACTACTCAATGAAGATACACTCATCAAGTGTCAAAATATGGATTGTCCTGATAGAATTGTGGGGTCAATTAGCCACTTTGCTAGTAAGAGTCGTATGGATATAGATGGATTAGGCTCAAAGATAGTAGAGATATTGGTAACAGAGAATAAAATTCAAAATATATTAGATTTATACTCTCTAAAACCTATAGATTTGGAGGGTATAGATGGATTTAAAGAGAGACGAATAAAAAAACTATTAGATGCCATAGCCCAAACCAAAAATAGAGAGCTTCATAGAGTATTAGCCTCTTTAGGAATAGAACATATAGGACAGACTGCCAGTAAGCTATTGAGTCAAGAGTTTGGATTAAGAGTGACAGATTTAACGCTTGAAGAGATAATATCCATTGATGGCATAGGCGAAGAGATGGCAAACTCACTTATAGAGTATATGCGAGTAAATCGTGATTTTGTATTAAAGCTTATTGAAACAGTTAATCCCAAAATAGAGACCAAAATAGAAGCCAAAGCAAATCCATTTAAAGATAAAAAAATCGTCCTCACAGGCACAATGAGTGTTAGTAGAACAGTTATCAAAGATATGTTGGAGAAATTAGGAGCAAAAGTAAGTGGTTCTGTGAGTAAAAATACAGACTTTTTGGTTTATGGAGAAGAAGCAGGAAGTAAACTTACTAAAGCTGAAAGTTTGGGTGTGGTTACGCTCACAGAAGATGAGATGAGGAAACTACAAATTCCTTAATTCCTTGGCATTGGGGTTTAGTAGAGGAGAGTAGTTAGTATGAATTTAACAATATACCACTCAACTTCTCCAAATTATTCTTAATCACTCCCTCAAACTGAGAGTTATTAAATGTATTTTGTCTCTTAGCCAATCGTGCTGTATGGGTAGTGATTTTTTCTATCAACATATCTCTATTGTAGAGACCATTAAGATAATCAAGTGTCTCTTTTATCCCTATAGACTTCATCGCATTTGGCTCTCTTGTATATTTATACTCCAAATCACACACCTCATCAATGAGTCCATCTTTTATCATTATCTTAGTTCTTTGGGCTATTCTCTCTCTTAATATATCTCTAGGAGTATCTATCTGATATATTGGTAACTCTTCTGATATGGCTGGTTTGGGTGGGTTGAGCCGAAAATACTCTGATGGCGTTATACCTGTCTCCAAATATATCAAAAGTGCTTTCTCTATACGATATTTGTCATTTGGTTTGATTTGACTCATATATCTTTTATCCTCATCATAAAGAAGCTTATAACTTTTGTCCAAATTATTGAGATAACTCTTTGTCTTCTCTTTAATCGGCTTTGATATAGTAGGAATAGGACTCACACCCTCAATAAGCATCTTAAGATAAAAACTACTCCCTCCTACAATGACGAGGTTTTTATCTTCTCTTTGAGATTGTTCATAGACACTCTTATAGAGATTTATATATGTCTTGACATCAAAAGCCTCATTGGGATAGAGATGGTCTATTCCAAAATGGGGGACTCCATCTCGCTCTTTGAACGAAGGTTTGGCTGATACTATATCTATCTCTTTGTATATAGAGAGTGAATCAAGTGAGAGTATATTTGCATTGAGTTGTTTGGCTAGATTGATAGAGAGAGCTGTTTTACCTGATGCCGTTGCTCCGATAATTGCTAATTGTTTGATGATTTTCATAGTGTAATGATACCATAATCCCAAAAATGGTAAAATAATCTTTTAATATAACTTGAAATAAAAAGGGAAAATATGAGTTTATTTGATAAAGACGACCGTTTTAATATAGCAAACATAGTGACATATCTTAATGTATCAGCAGGAGTTATGGCTATATTTTTTATAGTTAGTGGTGACTTTTTTACGGCTATTATATTGGCGTGGTTTGCAGGGGCTTGTGATATACTTGATGGTAAATTGGCTAGAAAATACAATCTATCTACAGAGTTTGGTATCCAGCTTGATAGTTTTGCTGATTTCCTATCATTTGTTGTTATGCCTCCATTTTTGCTATTTTATGCAGTAAAACAACATACTGGTATGATGGGCATTGAGGAGATTATTTTGGGTATCGTATTTATATGGTATATCATCAATGGTCTAAGAAGATTGGTTGAGTTTAACCTCAAAGTCGATGCAGGTGAAGTTGAGAAGTATTTTGAGGGTGTGCCTACTCCTCTTGGTGCGATACTCTTGTGGATACTCTATCTTTTAGTAGCGTATGGAGTGCTAACAAGTGGCTATATGGTCGTCCCTTTTGTGTTGATTATCGCTTGGTCACTCAACTCCAAAATCAAAATCCGTCACCTCTAAGACTTAGATATGATAAATAGTATCAAAACAAAAATAGCCAACTTCTCAGAGTTGGTTATGTTTAAACACTCAATATTTTCTCTACCATTTATATTTATAGCGATGCTAGTAGCCGAAAATGGATGGTTTGGTTGGGAACTCTTTTTTCTCGGTGGATTGGCAGCAATTACAGCACGAAATTTTGCGATGGGAGTCAATCGTTATCTTGATAGAGATGTGGATATTCGCAACCCTCGTACCCAAAATCGCCCCTCTGTAGATGGAAGAGTCTCCAATGCCCAGATGGTAGGATTTATCATCATCAACGCACTAGGATTTATAGCTATAGCATATTATATAAATACTTTAGCCTTGCAACTCTCTATCCCTATACTTATGATATTAGGAGCATATACGCTATTTAAACGCTTCTCTGCCTTTGCTCACTTGATATTGGGAGTGAGTCTAGGATTAGCCCCAATCGCAGGAGTGGTGGCTGTAAGTGGTGAGATAACTTTGTGGTCTATCTATCTTGCTATTGGAGTTATGTTTTGGGTAGCAGGATTTGATTTGTTATACTCACTTCAAGATATAGAGTTTGACAAAAAATACAATCTCCACTCTATACCCTCAAAGTTTGGAGTAAAGAATACAATGCATATCGCAAAGCTATTTCATATATTAGCTACTGTTTTTTGGGGGCTTTTTGTCTATAATACCTATTTGGGACTCTTTGCAGGGTTAGCTGTAGTGTTGAGTGCATTGATACTTTTTTATGAACACTACCTGATAAACAAAGACTTCACCCAAATAGACAAAGCGTTCTTCACAGTCAATGGTTATTTAGGATTTATATTTTTAATTTTTATTATATTGGAGGTTATGTAGATGGATTTTATGACAATAGGTATATTTGCTTTTATGATTATAGCACTAGGAATAATAGTAACTATGTTCTACACTAATAAGAAGCTCAAAGATGACAAGAGAGAGCTATATGGAATATTGGCTTTAAAAGACCAAACTATTTTTAACTATGAGGCATCAAGAGTAGCAGTACAAGATGTAATAGAAAATATCTCTCTGATAGATAAAGTAACACCTCTACTCAAAGATGGAAATAGTAGAGAAGAGATAGCACAAAAGCTAAATATTGATACAAAAAGAGTAGAGATAATTGTTAAATTAGATAAGCTTAAAAAGAATTAATTAAAGGTGCGTTGAAAACTGTACCCTACTTTTAAAGCCTTCCACCAATACGAGCAAATATCAATCTACTTACAATATCTTCTAATCTATCTACTATTTTGAGGTTTTTTCTAATGTATTTTAGGATATTTATATACTCCTCTTTTAGTCCGTGAGTTTGGTGCATTAGTTGAAGTAAATCTTTTTCCATCATTGAGTATATATCATCCGTTTTACTATACTCTACGGCTATCTTAGAAGCTAACTCTTTGATTTTATCTTTATCTTCTACTTCTGCTATCATCTCTATCGTATATTCAAATGCCTTAATAGTACAACGGTTGATAGAGAGTGATTCTTTGATTACTCTTTTGAGTTCTTCATCAGTTTCAGGATTACATATCTCCATATTTTTGATATAGTTTTTCTCATTTGTTGCAATTCTTTGCAATGATGAGGTAATCTTCAAAAATGCTACCATCTCTCGCAAATCTTTGGCTTCTGGAGTATATAGTGCAAAAATTGTCAATATAAGGTTATCTATATCTTCTACTTTTTGCATTATCTGATTGATAGGTACTGCTACCTCTTTGAAGCTTTTACTATCACAAGCCTCTAATGCTATTAGTGCCAATTTTTGAGAAGAGAGTAAACCTTTGAGTATATCGGCTGTCTTCTCTCTTACCTGTTCTATTCTTTGTTCATTTTTATCTAACATCTGTTTCCTTTGTTGTTTATCCAAATCTACCTGTAATATAATCTTCTGTTAATTTTTCTGATGGGTTTACAAAAATTGTCTCTGTTTTGTCATACTCTACTAAATCACCTAGATACATAAATGCTGTATAGTCACTTAGCCGTGAGGCTTGTTGCATATTGTGCGTGACAATTACCACTGATATATCTTTTTTGAGTTCGGATATTAGCTCTTCTATCGCCCCTGTAGATATTGGGTCGAGTGCAGAAGTAGGCTCGTCAAAGAGCATAACCTCAGGTTTGAGTGCTACTGCTCTTGCGATACATAGTCGTTGTTGTTGTCCACCACTTAGCCCCAATGCACTTTTATTAAGCCTATCTTTTGTCTCATTCCATAGTGCTGAGTCTTTGAGAGCTTTTTCTACTCTCTCATCTATATTCTTTTTAATTCCAGCTAGTTTAAGTCCATAAGCCACATTATCAAAGATACTCATAGGAAAAGGGGTAGGCTTTTGAAATATCATTCCTACTTTTTGACGCAGTTTAATAAAATCATTCTCTTTTTTGATATTAAGGATATTTTGGATAGTATTATCTTCGTGGTGAAGCATAATCTTGCCCTCATATTTGTTACCAGTATAGAGGTCGTGAATACGGTTCATAGAGCGTAAAAGTGTAGATTTACCACAACCACTAGGACCTATCATTGCCGTTATTCTATTTTTTTTGATACTAAAATTTATATTATTCAGAGATGGTTCTTCAGCACCTACATAGGTAAAGTTAAAATCTTTTATATCCATTATCAAATTGTCTTTCATATACTCTCCTCGCGATATTGAGGTGGAGTATATTCCAAAGTGGTAACATTTTGATTACGGCTAACTATCTATGATGCAAAAGACTCCAATACTCCAAAGATACTATCTTTCTCTATTGGTTTGAGGATATATTTATCTATACCTATCTTTTTGGCTTCTTCCATATATGACTTTTCATTAAATGCTGTGATAACAGCTATGAGTTGATTTGGATTTAGTCTCTTTATCTCTCTTGACATCTCTATCCCATCCATTATTGGCATACCAATATCTGTGAGAATAACATCAGGATTTTTATCTTTATATACCTCTAACCCCTCTTTGCCATTACTTGCTAGATATAGCTCCTTGATATCATCTTCTAGTAGTAATTTCATCAATTCATGTGTAAATTGTACATCTTCTACAAATAATACGGTTATATCTTTAAGCATCTTTATCTCCTAATGGTAGGGTTATAGTGACTAAAACACCCTCATCTCTATTTTCAATATATAATTTTCCACACATAGATTGTTCTATTATCATTTTACTCATATACATTCCTATACCTGTGCCTTCTTCTTTAAATTTGGTAGTAAAGTATGGTTCAAAAACTTTGTCTATAATATCATCTTCTATACCACCACCATTGTCTTGGAGTTTGATTTTTATATCTTTATCCCTCTCCACACTTAGCCATATTTTACCATCTTTTTTCTCTGTTAAGACAATAGCATCTTTTGAGTTATTTACTAAGTTTAATAATACTTGAACTAACTCGTTTTTGTGTCCTACTATCTCACAATCACTATACCCTTCTATATCTATCTCTATAGAATGTCTAGCTAATCCCTCTTTTAAAAACTTAAGACTCTCATCAAATATAGAGCTTAGAGTAAATACAGAAATCTCTTTATCTGGCTGAAAAAAGTATCTAAAGTCATTAATTGTCTCTGACATAGATTGTATCGTACTATTAGTCTGTTCAAAATACTTCTCAAATAGCTCAAGGTTTAATCTATTTTTTCGCATAAGCGTATCAAGTGTGATATTTATAAGTGAGAGTTGATTGAGAGGCTGTCTCCATTGATGAGCAATATTACCTATCATCTCCCCCATTGAGGCTAGTTTACTCTGATGAATAAGAAACTTATCTTTCTCTATCCTCTTTTTTATCTCCTCTTCCACTTTGAGTTCCAAAGAGGTTTGATACTCGTGAAGAAGTGTAATATCATTCATAAAAATAACATAAAGTATATCATCTTTATCATACGATAAAATAGTAATTTTGAGATTAAATATATAAGTCTTACCAGCTCTTATTATTTTTGCTTTGTAGCTAATATCTGGATGTTTGAGTATAAAGTCTATCCACGAAGAGTAGCCATCATCAAGAGCTTTCTGTTTGTAGATAAATCCATCATCATCACACACCTCAAAAAAGTCACATACACACTCATGTTTAGCAAAAAAATCATCTAAATTTTTAAGTTCAAAGAACTTGAAAAACTGCTCATTTACTTTTAGTAGTTGTGTCCCATTGCGAGATACGACAATAATACTATCAATACTATTTAATAGATGCTCTATATCATTTTTAGACTGCTCTAGGTTTTTTGTGCGTATCTCTACAGTTTTTTCTAAGCTATTTTTATACTCTTTAAGTTTATTATTGGCTACTTGTAAGTCACCATTACTCTCTTGAAGCTCACTATTTATTAGTTTTAGCTTCTCTTTTCTTGCTATTAGCTCACTCTTTAAATTATAAAGTGTCTGATTTGTATAGTAGTTTATATTTTGACTATACATCTCATCAGAGTTATCCATAAATACCAAACGAACTACATTATCTAATAGTTTATGTGTTGATGACTTAGGCACCATTTTATATTCAGGAGTAGTTAGGTTAAAAATAAAATTTTTTATAGTAACATTCATACTGCAAGGATATATATATATATGATTATTATCAGCTATCTCTCTATCTTTTATCTGCGATATTGGTATATTTGTAAGTTCTAAAAGACGATTAATAATATCGTTTATAGGAGTAGTTTCAAAGTTTTGAGCCACAACATACGCCATATTACTATCATCTCTTAGTGTGCTTATAAATAACTCTAATGCGTCAAAACTTCCACTAACCTCTATATAGACTATTTTAAAATTTTTTCCTAACATTAAGCAACCTCATAATATCTTTATCTTACACAAATGATAACACTTATTTGCTGTATGCTAGTAGTAAAAGTATATATATTAAAATATCATTAACCCTAACGTCCTATCTTTAGCTTTTTACCTACTTGATTACTAGGAATGTGATTAACTATTTTGATTTTCATTGTAAATTTAAGATTAGAGAGTTGTTTTTGTAGTATCTTTTTTATCTCTTTAGCTGTAAAAGTATAGTCACTCTCTAGGGTAATATCCAAATATTCTCCACGCAAAGCTTGTTTGTCTAATTCTACAAATATGAGTGCTTTGCGTATATTTTTTTCATCTTCTAAGATATTTTCTATCTGTATGGTTGAGTAGCGTTTTCCTGCAATTTTAAATATTTTACTACTTCTACCAATGAGTCTAAACCCCTCTTTTTCTTTTTCTATATAATCAAAAATTTGCATCTCTCCTGCTATCTCTTTAAACTCATTTTCATAAAGTATATCACTGACAATTTTTGAGCTTACTTTAAGTTCTCCTTGGGTATTTTGCTCAATACTTACACCATCAAAAGGTTTCCAAATCTCTGCATCATTATATTTATAGGCGATACCTCCTGTCTCTGTTGAGCCAAAAATTTGTATAATATCACTTTGAAATTTTTGCTTAAATATATGAATGGTATTTTTATCCAAAGGAGCTGTAGAAGAGATAAAAAGAGATGTACTAAGGTCTCTATTTAGACTAAGTTTATTGAGGGCTTTAAGATAGAGTGGTGTAGTGATAACAAGGCTTTGTTCATCTATCATTTCCAATAAATCATAAGGTAAAAAATGCTCTTTAATTACAATATCAATATCACAAAATAGTGGATATAGTAAACCTAAAATCGTACCGTATAGATGTATAAATGGAACGGTAACAATAACTCTTTTAAAGTGATACGTGTGTAGTAGCGTTTGTAAGACTTTAACTTCTGAATGAAGATGTGTCAAAGATTTTAATGCACCTACAGGAGAACCAGTTGAGCCACTAGTAAAATACATCAGGGCAAAAGTTTTATTATCAAATATTGTACTTTGTTGAGAGTTTTCTTTAAAAGCAGAGATATTTAGTGACTCCAACATAGAGGCTATACCTCTATTTGTCTCATCAAATAAAATTGCCTTAGATTTAGAGAAATAAGCTCTGAATATCTCTAAAGCATTAGCTTCTTTTGACTTTGTACCAATGTAGCCTATAGTATGTTTATATCTATTTTGTTGAAAACAAGATGCATTTATCTCATGGCTTGTAATTGAACCATCATCATGATGTATATGAAGATACATTTTTTTCTCCTTTGAGGCTAAGTAGTAAAACAAAAATAGAGACTACACCAATGGTAGCAACTATACCCAATGAATAGAGAGAAGGAATAGAAGAAAAAATCAATACTCCAAACCCTGCAAAGGTAGAGAGAAGAGAGTATAAAATGGCTTGTTTTGTCTGTAAATTATTCTCTTTAGATAGATAAATAGCATAATCAATAGAAATGGCTACAATAATAAAAAGCATAAATATATGCAAAATATTTAGTGTATGAAAATATCCATATATCGCTACAACAGCTATAGGGAAAGTAATAAAATTCAAAGCATAAAGCAGGGATTTTTGGGTGATAAAAAATAGAAGTAGTAAAATTACAAAAAGGCTTAATAGACCTAAGAAAACAATATTTTGCATCTGTTCTTTTATCTCTGTTTCAAAGAGTTCTTTGAGGCTAAGGCTCTGTACAAAATCATATTTTAAAGCTTTGGCATACTCTTCTTTATCTACTCTTGCATATCCTAGATACTCTCTATCAATATGAAGAAGAGGTATATCAAAGGTTTTTAGTATGGTTTCATTATACTCTACTAGAGTTTTAGGGAGAGTATATGCATCTTGAAAATAGTTTTCTTTGAAGCCTAATTTATGAGCTTGATTTTGCAAAGATTGATGTAATATATTAAGTGTTTTTTGTTTATCCTGATACTTGGCAATATTTTGACTATCGACAAGTTTAGACCACGGAGTTTGTAGAGTAGAAATCTCTTTTTGTAAAATTTTTGCTTTTTTAATAACTCCATCAATACTTTTGGCTTTTATCATAATAGTTATTTGCTCTGTTTCTAAAAGTCTATTTGTAAAAAATAGTTCGCTTTGTTTGAGTGTTTTATTATTAAAATCAAGATTTTTAAGATTAAAATCAAACTCTATCCAAAGTGTAGAAGCACCCAAAATAGAGATAGAAAATAAAAAAACATAGAGGCTTTTTATCTGAAATCCTTTATATTTAAATAACGAAGTTTTGAGATGAAATGGTCTAAATATGAGATAAGGATAGAGCCATGCAAAATGCAAATAAGAGATAGATAAAGAGACTAAAGCAAAGAGAGCAATCTGTTTGAGCAGTAAAAATGAAGAAAAACTCAAAATAAAAAAAGCTGAAGAGGTGGTAAAAAACCCTAAAAACACATTTTTGTTAAAATGAGATTTTTGATTATAATATCCATGAATATAGTGGTGAAACATATAATCAATGGCAATGGTACTTATGGATATACCCAAGACAAAAACAAAAATAGAAATCTCTTTATAGAGTAAGGACAAAAAGATAGTAGCCACAATGGCAGATGTACCTAAGGTTATAAGTGTATTGAGTAGTAGTCGAAGCTCTTTGAGTAATATAAGATAGAGTAGAAGTAAAATAGTAATAGCAAAAAAAGCAATAAAATTGACATCTTGACGAATGGCTTGTGAATTTTCAACATAATAAAAAAGAGGAGAGAAAAGCTTGATATTTTTTTTATCTATATTACTTTTATTGATGATAGTATGAATATTTTGATATAGTTTATTGTGTGTTTCTAAGTTTTGACTCTCTAACTTTAGTATTGTAAGATAGCCATACTCTCCCAAGCAAAGATGACCATTTTTAAATTTAATCTCTAAAATAGGACTTTGAGGTAAGAGTAAAAAAGGGTCATTTTTATCTATCTCTATAGGTATAAAAGAGTCTATCATCTCTTTGCGTAGTTCTGAGAGTCTAAGAGTAATATTGAGTTCTTGAAGTTTATAATTATCTATATCTTGTCTAAGAAATTGTGTCTGATTAAGGTGTTTAGTAAGGGCTTTAGTTTCTCTAAAATAATTAGGTGTGATTTGGGGTAGAGCCATAAGTGACTCTTCTAACTCTTCTATCTTTGCAAGGCTTTTATTATCAAATCCTTTGATAGCAAGAAAAAGTATTTTACTATCTTGGCTTTTATAAAACTCTTTTATAAGTGTTTTAGATTCTCCTTGTGGTAAGATAGAGAGTAGAGAGCTAGAGATATGGCTATAGCTCTCTAGTGTAAAGAGTAGCCCCACACTCAAAAAGAAAAAAATAAAGTTGAGCTGTTTAATATATCTCTTCAATACAAATCCTATCTTTTGAGCTAAGGTTTATCTGTAAAAACTTAAGTTTTTTGCCTATTTTTTGATAAGATACAGAGTCTATATATCTGTTAATACCTTGACGAGGTATTAGATGAATAGTTTTTTTATTTTTATTTTTTGTTATTTTAAAATAGCGTCTAAGAACCTTTTTCTTTTCAAAATAGATAGCTTCAAAAAGGATAAAAAACATCTTAACACTAGGTTTTTTATCCAAATTAATATAATATGTTTTATCACCTTTCTCTACACGAAGAGTATCGTGTTTATAGAAAAGTGTTTGTGTGGAGTAGATGATTTTAATCCCTCTATCTAAAAAAAATATTTGACCTCTTTTAGAAAAGCTACTCCCTAAGGCTTCATGATATTTACTCTCTTTAAAATAAATACTTTGTGCTGATAAAAAAAGGCTTAAAAAGAAAAAAGAGACAAAAAACTTAGACATTAGATATCCTTAAAAAAAAATATTTACGATGTAGAAACTGAAAAATCCCTGCAAAGATAAAGAGAAAGTACCAACCTATAGAGGAGTAATAGAGCCAAAAATCAATATTTTCATCAAAAAATATAATCAGATGTAGGATTGAATTGAGCAGACTTATGCCAAACCAAAAAAGCGTAGAACGATATATATATTCGGCTTCTTTGCTAGAGATAGGATTTTGACTAAACTTTTTGGCAAAATATAAAATAATAGACTTTTTTTGAAAATAGCTAACTAAAATAAATAGAGAGAAAAAAGCAGAGATTAAAAAGGGCATAATTTTAAGCAGGGTAAAACTCTGTATAAAAAAAGCCAAAAGAGCAATAATGAGATAAAAGAGAGGAAATAAAAGGCTAAAATCTTTAGATTTTCTGAGTAAAAAAAGCCATATAAGAGAGAAAGTAAAAAGAGCAATAGAGACGCTTCTTATATCATAATGGCGTAAAAGGAAAAAGACCAAAGGGGCATAAAGAAGAGAAAAAAATATTTGCATCGTTATCGTACCATTCCACCAGAGATATTAAGCACTTCACCAGAGATATAAGTAGCTCTATCACCTATAAAATAGGCACACTCTGCAACCTCATAAGGCTCTCCAAAGCGTTTAAGTGGAATAGACTTTTTAAGCTCTTTGCTTTGAGGGAGATTTTGAGTCATGGGTGAGTTGATAATCCCTGGGGCTAAGGCATTGACTCTAATATTATACCGACCTAGTTCAAGAGATAGTGTTTTGGTAAAGGCAATCATACCACCCTTTGATGCAGAGTAGTTGGCTTGACCTACATTTCCACAAACCCCAGAGATAGAGGTGATATTGACAATACTTCCTCTTTTTTGAGCTATCATATTATGAGCGATAAGTTTGGTAATCGTAAAAGGAGCATTTAGATTAGTCTCTATGACATCTTCCCACGCTTCTTCGTCCATAAAGAAAAAGAGAGCATCGCGTGTAATTCCTGCATTGTTAATAAGTACATCAACTTCTAAATCCATTAAAGCTTCTTTTATCGCTTCTTTGTCTCTCATATCAAAGCCTAATATCTCTCCACAAGAGTCAATCTCTGCTAAAAGGCTTTGGGCTTTGTCTTTATTATTATGATAGTGTATATAGACATAATAGCCATGCTTGGCATACTCTTTGACAATAGCAGAGCCAATAGCTCCTGTAGCTCCTGTGACGAGAACTGTTTTTTCTGTTGTGGTGTGAGACATTTTAGGCAAATACTCCTGCTTTTAACATCGGATGAACGGCTTTAATATCAATATCCATTCGTCTATCTTCTATCAATGGCTCTACCTCTTGGCGTATTTGGGTGTGTATAGCTCTAAGATGGGGAGAGACTTTTTCTATGCCTCGTATATCCACAGCTTGTGCCATACCTAGAAAAGCAATACTAAGCATATTATGTAAGTCTGGTATCATCTTTGCAAAATCATTGGCTGCAGTTGTTCCCATAGAGACTTTATCTTGATTAAGAGACTCTGTAGGACGCGAATGAATAGATGCAGCTGTGGTATTCTTAATCACATCAGCACTAAGCGAAGAGAGGGTAATTTGCATCGCCTTAAAACCGTGATAATAAGACTCTGGCGTGAGTTTGAGATTTTCACCTAGACCTCTGTTAAATTTATGGTCTATCAATAGAGCAAACTCTTTGTCAAGTAAATCAGCCAAATTTCCTGCACAGATTTTGAGTGTATCCATTGCGTGAGCCACATAGCCACCGTAGAAATTTCCTGAAGTATAAATCTTTTCGTTTTCTCCATCTATAAGTGGATTGTCATTGACTGAATTTATCTCTGTCTCTACCCAGTTTTTAGAAATAGTAAGATTATCTCTAATCACTCCCAAAACCTGAGGGGCACAACGCATAGAGTAGTTATCTTGAATATTCAAATCATTGTCTTCAAAAAACTTCGTATATCGCTCATCTCGTCCATGTGTCAAAGATGAGCCTGAGAGTTTATTTTGGATGTTTTTGGCTGTAGCAATTTGTCCCGAAAAAGGTTTAGACTGATGCACAAAATCAGCCACAGGCGTATCATCACCTAAAAGCACCTCAAACATTCCTGCTACATAAGATTCCATAGAGTCTAAAATCACTTCAAAATCTTCTAAAGCATCAAGAGCAATAGCAGACATAATCGTCGTCCCATTCATAATAGCTAATGCCTCTTTTGGCAAAAATGTATAAGCTTCAATACCCAAACGCTCATAGACATCAGCCACATCTTCTATCTTGCCTTGATAATAGACTTCTCTCTCTCCTGCAATCACCGAAGCAATATAAGAGAGTGGTGTCAAATCACCACTTGCACCAACCGAACCCTGAGAAGGAATGACGGGGATAATATCATGGTCTATAAGCAGTTGTAGGCGTTCTAATAGTGTTTGGCTTACAGCAGAGCGTCCTTTACTCAAAGAAATACTACGCATAATTACAGCGTAGCGACATATTTTGTGGCTGAGGTCTTTACCCACACCACAGCCATGAAATCTAAAAAGGTTTTTTTGAAGGGTTTGTGTATCTTCATAAGAGACATAATTTTTCCCAGATGCTCCATATCCTGTGGTAATACCATAAATTGGTTTAGTTTTAATCTGTTGCATCAAAAAGTCATGGGCCTTGGCTATTTTACTACTAAATTCTGGTGCTGTAGAGATGCATATCTCTTTAGCTTTGATAATCTCATCAAGGCTTATATATCTATGGTCTATTGTTAATATCATTTTTTCTCCCAAAAATTATAAAGGTTAAACCACTGTTGAGGGTAAAGTTTAACCATCTTCTCTAATTGTGCTACATAGCGTTTCATCGCTTCTATGATGGCATCATTTTCATTTTTTGTTTTGTCCATTTCTATGAGTATATATTCTACTTTATAGTGTTTGCGTCCCTGCCATACGATAAAATAGACTAAAATAGGCTTAGATGTTTTATATGCAATTTGAAAAGGATTTTTATTAAAATACGCCTCTTCACCCAAAAACTCTAAGGCAAGCTGGGCTTTTGCATTGGCTGGTCGGTCTGCCATCATCGCGACAATCTCTTCATTCATCAAGGCATTGGCAATCTGCACAGAGACGGATATAGTACCTTGGTCTAAATCTATAATATTAAGATTAGATTTTATTTGCATTTTTTTTTCAATCTCTTGAATACCTTTTAACATGGCTTCTTGCATGACTATATTAATTTTATTTTTAATGATAGTGTTGTTTGCTGATGCTGACCATCCTCCAAAATGTGAATAGATTAATACTGTTCCTGAGTTTAAT
This sequence comes from Sulfurovum sp., assembly GCA_045267865.1. Lineage (GTDB taxonomy): Bacteria > Campylobacterota > Campylobacteria > Campylobacterales > Sulfurovaceae > Sulfurovum. Next base: position 38,511 of record JASFZJ010000099.1, read on the forward strand.
ATCTCTTTAGGTAGTGTTTTATCATATTCAAAATGATAATTTTGAGGCTCTATTTTAGCAATAAACCTATCTACCATACAGACAGCAAAAATACGAAGATGTTCAAAATAAATTTTAGATGTAAAAGGAGTACCTAAATGTGCATAATATACCCTGAGTCCCTCTTTGGCATTTTTTGCCATCAAAAAATAAAAAAATGTCACAGGATACATAAAATAATAGAGAAAATTATAGCCCAAAAATTTATAAAGATTGAGTGCTAGGTGAATGCTCCATGCACTCCCTCTCTGTTTTTTTGCTGACATCTTTATGACTTTTTAAACCATAATAAGGGTCTAAAAAGTTTTTTGAGACCTTTTAATGGCAAAATTTGAAGATGTACCCATACAATAGACATCGTATCTTCAAATTTTCTAAAATGACTTACACGCTCTTCGGGTGTAGGATAATAACACTCTATGGGTGTTTCTATAATCTTTTTTCCTGCATCGGCATGACGCACTAATACTTCCATCTCCCAATCAAACCGTTTGGTTTTAATATCTAGGTCTAAGATAGAGATAGGGTATATTCTATATCCTGAGAGCGAATCTTCTATCGTGTGACCTGTATCCCAACACGCCCACATATTGGAAAACCATCGTCCAAACTTAGAAGCAAAAGGGACATTTTTGAGGTCAAAATTCCTAGCACCTATAATAATCTCATCTTTGGTAGCCAAACACATAAGATGATGGGCTTGAGAGGCAAGATGCTGACCATCACCATCCATACTAAGTACATGGCTAAATCCTAGTTCTTTGGCTTTTTGTATTCCTGAAAGTATGGCTTGACCTTTGCCTTGATTTTGCTCATGTGTGACAAAATTTATCTTCTCTTGCTCTTTTTGGGTAAAAAGAGATTTAATAGCTATCTCTGAACCATCATCAATGACAATCACTTCATAGCCATGATTTAAGACATCAAAGGCTACCTCTTTAATCGTTTTAGGATTATTATAGGTAGGGACAATAACGATAGTTTTAGAGGTATTCATAGCGTATCTCACTTACTTTTTTATTAGATTTAAAGACTTTAATACTTCTTTGTTTCTCTTGTGTATTTATGTCACAATGTATCATATCGTTGGGAAAAATGGGAGCGATAAATTTACTACTCTTTAAGATAATAATTTCATCTTCAAGTATTTGTCCAATGATGTCTATAAGTGCAAATCCAGCTAAAAGTGGATAATCTGGGAAATGTGCTTGAAAATGAGGGTGTAAATCATCAGCGAGTTGAAAGTCTATTTCATTCTGATGAGAGCTTATTATTTTGCATAAATTTTCAATCATATATACCCTTTTCTTAAACAGTTATATTCTTTTTATTTTAGCTAAATTTTATTAAAAAGATGATGTTATTTTTCTTTTAGCATACTATTTATTCTTTCTAAGATAAAATTGATTTTATTTTCGGTATCTTTTACAAAGATATTTTTATTATTCCACACATATCCACTTAAAATAGAGTTGATAGATTGAATAATTTTCTCTTGTTTGGTGGTAGCGAAAAACATTTTTTGTAAGCGACCATCGTACCATGCCAAAATAAAATTACGAAAGACATCAATACCTTGAAGCATTTTCTCTTCATAGTCTCTTTGCCAATCTATTGTTTCACCTTGAAGCTCTTTGGCAATTAAATCTCCTGCTAAGTCACCACTAACCAATGCCAAAGTAACTCCTGAACTAAACACAGGGTCAAGAAACTCTGTGGCATTTCCTGCCAAAGCAAAACCCTTTCCGTGCATGGTTTTGACATTAGAGGAGTAGCCTAAAATGCGTTGAACACTTTGAAGTTTTTTTGCATCTTTAAAACGCTTTTTGGCTTGTGTATTGGTGCTTAGTATCTTATCAAAGAATGCCTCTTCACTAAGTGTAGAAGCATGAAAGTAAGACTCTTCACAGACAATACCCACAGAAGTTGTACCATCAGAAAAAGGAATAACCCATATCCATGCTTTGTTTTGGTCATGAATAAAAATACTAATATATCCTGCTTCTTCTCCTTGTGGGCGTATGTCATTTGAAACTCTTGTAAAAAAAGCATTTCTTATCTTAAAAGTAGAGGGAATTTCTAAATCTAAAAGACGAGGTAAAACACGCCCATATCCTGAAGCATCCAGTACAAATTTGGCTTGATAATGGGTTTTATTGCCTTGCTTATCTTGGCTAATAATTTGATTTTTTTCTTGTAGATAAGAGATGACCTCTTCTTCATGTTTGACTTTGACACCTAAAGCTTTTGCCCCTTCTAGTAGAGCATTATCAAAACTTTCTCGCTTGACTTGAAAAGAGGTATTATAAGGTTCTCCTAGATTATTTCTAAAATGATAGGTCTCTTTTTCTCCTTCTTCATTTTCAAATATTGCTCCTGCTTTGAGCATATAGTTCTCTTTTTCTATAGTTTCCAAGAGGTTATTTTTGGCTAAAATGGCATTACATTGAGGCAAAAGAGATTCGCCAATAACAAAACGGGGAAAGGTAAGTTTCTCAATTATCTGTACAGTAAAGCCCTTTTGTACTAAATTTGCTCCAGCAATCGCCCCACTAGGACCTGCTCCAATAATAAGTACATCACAATATTTCATCTATTTTCCTTTATCATAAGTGTAAATTCTCCCTCAATAACTTTTTCTTGAGTAGTTTCTTTAGAGGCATAAAAGCTGTAAGCATAATAGTTGCCTAGTGTGAGTGTAAGCGTAATATGAAAGATATATCTTCTTTGTGTAAGTGGCTTAAGTCTCTTGATATTTTTGGCTGTACTTAAAAAAGCTATTTTGACCTCTTTACTATTATCAAACCCTACACAAGATTGAGATGCACCCTCTAGGCACATCGCCAAAGTAGGATTACAAGGAAAGATGCAGAGGACTTCTAGTTGTTGAGATGATTTTTGAAGGACTTTTTTAGCAAAATGTAAGGCTTCTCCATGAGGTAAATTCATAGAGAAACCTCAATCATAGGATTAGTGTCTTTACTGTTTTTGCTATATTCTGCAATAGCAAAGATTTTTTGAATTGAAGCAGGTGGTAATGTACCAATTCCGTTGATAAAACAAGTCTAAGGAAGCTTTAAAGAAAAAAGGTGTTTAATTACAGAAAAGAGATGAAAATAGAAATAGAAGTA
>JASFZJ010000100.1:0-39857 GCA_045267865.1 Sulfurovum sp.
TAATTTAGAATTTAAAAAGGAGAATGTGTTACCAATAGTATCATAAGTAGGTGGAATTAAAAATATTTTTCTGTGGTCTTGACAAAGGGAACCGTTATATATCATTGGCATCACCTGACTTCTGACTCTATGACTTTATTCTATCTATTTTATCTCATTTAGATACAATATACCAAATCATAAATAAAGGTACATAATGAGACTACTACCATTTACACTCTTGTTACTAATTGCTTTGGGATTATCTGGATGTTCAAACAATGGATTATCTCCTACTAAATATGAGCGACCTACAACTCAAAAGCTAGGACTCTACAATCAGACTATGCGTAAAGTCGGTTCAGGCATAAGAAATGACTCTCGCTACAATAAAATTGAGCTTGATACTCCTGAGAAAAAAGCTTGGTTTAAGAAGATAACTTACCAATTGTGGGATAGACAGATTACCAAAGGGCAATTTATCGCTATGGGATTAGAAAAATACCCTACCCACAAATACGAATTTGACTTTGTGATTAGAGGCTTTGCTAAATACTAAGCATACTCTATGGGGTCTTTGACTCCTGCTAATTCAAAGCCATTGAGTCGTAATCTACAGCTATCACAGACTCCACACGCTTTATCAGAGGATTGATAACAGCTCCAAGTATCTTTTAGAGGTACTTGGAGCTTTATAGATTTGGCTACTATTTGAGACTTTTTGAGTGAGACTAGAGGCATCTTTATCTCTATATTTGTCTCATCTTTTGTCCCTAGATTAATAGCTTTTTCCATACTTTCTATATAATTTTGCCTACAATCTGGATACCCTGAACTATCTTCTTCAACTACACCAATAAAAAGTGCTTTGGCATTATGTTTTTCTGCTACACCTGATGCTATGGAGAGAAATATCCCATTTCTAAAAGGTACATAAGTATTGGGTACGCCCTCCTCTACTCCACCTATAGGAATTTTTATATTTTTATCTGTTAGTGATGATGCTCCAATTTGAGTAAAAAATGGTAAATCTATCTCATAACTCTCCACAGCATCTACAGATTTGGCAATTTTACGAAATGACTCCAACTCTTTGGTCTCTGTGAGTTGTCCATAATTGAAATGTAGAGCGATAATCTCATATCCATCTTTTTGAGCTATCTTTGCACTTAACGCACTATCCATACCACCTGAGATGATACATACGGCTTTTTTATTCATAAATGAAGCTCTCCTTAATATTTTAATGCCATTTTATCAAGATTTTGGTAAACTTTGAGAATGATAGATTTAGATAACCAAACCCAACTTCCAATTGATATAGATAGACTTGAAAAAATACTTCAAACTCTATCCCACCAAGAGATAGAACTTATAATCACAAATAATGAGGATATAAGAGAACTAAATAGAGAATATAGAGGAAAAGATAGCCCAACAGATGTATTATCTTTTCCTCTTGAACAGTATAGTGATAATATGCCTTTGGGTTCTATTATCATCTCTGCTGATTATGTGATAAATAAAGCCTCAGAGTTTGACCATACCGTTCAAGATGAGCTATTGCTACTTTTTATCCACGGAGTGCTTCATTTACTAGGATATGACCATGAGGTAGATGATGGAGAGATGAGAGCTAAAGAGGTCGAGATAATAGAGAGTTTTTCTTTGCCTGAGAGTCTAATTGTTAGAGCTTAGGGTGTAGTCTCAAACTACACCATTTTATATTTAATAATAAAAATAGATAGAACAACCACAGCTTTTTATGGTAAAATAATAAAAAGAGCATTAAGGATATTCGATTGATATCAAAAGTTATAAAATATATAATTTATACCATAGTTTTTATATTGGCTATATTATATCTTGTAGTATATACGACCAGTGGGAATAGTTTAGTTTATAAGTATTTGAGTTATAAAGCCAGCGAGGAGAGCAACCTAAATATTGAGGTGCAGTCTATAGATATAAATTCATATCCTTATATCGTATCTAATATATTGATAGAAGATAAATATAAACTCCAACTTAAAGGTAAAATAAATAGTGATAATATATATATTGATTATACGATATTAAGTGAGTGTCTATATACTAATTTTTGTAATATCAATGATGAAATAGACATCAAAGGGAATTTATCTGGCTCTTATGACTCTATATATGTCAATGGAGAAGGGAGGATATTGGATGGAAAGGTGCATTATCACTTCAATAAACAGGGTAACAGACTTACAGATTTAAATATAAACATAGATGAACTAAATTCTACTAAATTTAGAGCTATTTTAAAAGAGGATTTAATTTTTAGAGGTGATGCTAATATCACTATTGTATTTGATAACCTAAGCAAAGATAGTAAAGAGGGTAATATCATTTATAGTATAAGAGATAACAACTTCTCAAATTTAGCCTTGGATATAAAAGCAAATATAGATATAAAAGATAAAAATTATAACTTTAGTGCGTCTATTGTCTCTAATAATCTAACACTTTTAATAGATAGAGGTAACTTCAATCAAGATACTAAAATGGCTCACGCATTTTATACTCTAGATATAAAAGATTTGACTTCAATAGAGAAGCTATTGGGAGAGAAATTGGTAGGCTCTTTTTATGCTTTAGGTGAGATAGACTATAATAAAAATCTTCAAATCAATGGACTATCCAAAAGTTTAGGTGGATTGATAGACTTTTTGTATGATAGAGATACAGATACGGTGACACTAAATACGATAAAAGTACCATCAAAAAATATAACCAAAATGTTTTCACAAGAGGATATATTGGATACTTATATCTCAGGAGAGAGTATCTATCATATCAAATCAAAAGAGCTAACTAGCAACTCAAAACTAATCAAAACTAGAATAATCAGAAGTAAATCTACAGATGAACTATCCAAAAAGCTAGATTGGAATATTACAGATGAGTATTTTGATGATAGTAGCATCAATATAGTTTATAAAGACAAGGTAATAAGAGGAAATATTAAAATATCAAATGGTACTAATCATCTCATACTAAATGGAGCAAAAATATATCTAAATGATAAATCAATAGATAGCTATATAAATCTAAAAATCAAAAAACATCAACTTCAAGGAGATATATATACCAAGATTGATGACCATCTAAAAAAGAGAGAAAATATCTATCTAAAGTTTGATGGAAGTATAGATAAATACTATAGAGTTAAATTAGATGGACTAGTAAATAAAAATTGGATAAATATGGATTATGAAGTTAGTAGCCATAGACTTCCTAGCCATATCTGTACGATAGTCGATGATGTCAATATCACAGGATACCTAAATGGCTTTTTTGACCGAATGCACATCACAGGCAAAGGTAGTGTGATGGAGGGGAATATCTCTTATGATGTTATCAAAATCAAAGATGTACTTAAAGATATGAAAATAACTATGAAAGATATACATGCCAAAAAGTTCTCTACACTTCTAGGTGGTGATGATACCTTGCCTAATGGAAAAGTAGATATAACTATAGATTTTGATAAATTGAGCAAAAAAAATAAAAAAGGTAAAGCTACCTATAGACTTAAAAATGGGAAATGGGAAAACCTACCTCTATCGTTATATACACAATCAACTATCAAAGACCATATAGCTAGATTTAAAACCGATGGTACTTTTGGTAATATTGAGATAAATATGACAAAAGGTAGATATAACATAGACAAAGAGATAGGAAGTTCATTTTATGTGATGAGTAGTCCTGATTTGAGTAAATTAGAAGAGGTATTAAAATCTAAATATATCGGTGCATTATCTGCTGTAGGTGAAATCAAATATAACCAATATCTCAAAATAGAAGGAGTATCAAGAACTTATGGAGGAATGGTTGATTTTGCTTATGAACGAGATAGATTAGATATAAATCTCAATAGAGTATCCTTTGGTCGTATCATCTCTATACTCGACTATCCACCAATGATAGAAGCAGAAACTACAGGAAATATCAACTACAACTTTACAGGAAAACTATTAAGTGTAAAAACAAAACTAAATAGAGCTAAATTTTTGCCTTCTGATTTGGTAGATACGATATATGATAAAGCTGATGTAAATATGTCAAAAGAGAGCTTTAATAACTCATCTTTGGAGCTTACTTATCATAAAAATATGATTTTGGGTGATTTGAGACTTACTAATGCAAGTAGTTACTTTTTGCTTACCAATGTGATACTAAATACCAATAGTAATGCTCTTAGTGCTTACTTTGATTTCAAAATGCAACAACAGAAATTTTCTGGTAAAGTCCATGGCAAGATAGATAAACTCAAAGTCAATCTAAATATACATAAACTAATAGAGTTTCAGATGGATAAACAGATAGACTCAATGGTAGGTAAAGAGAACCGTAAGATGATGGAAAGTATGCCAATGGGCACGGTAGCCAAAGATGTAGCCACAGAGACAGCAGCATCATTTATGGGGATATTTTTTTAATTAATATATGAAATTTTTAGAAGAATTTAGTGTCAAAAAAATAGAGACATATTACCGTAAATGTAATATAAAATTAATATCATCTATAGATAAGTATATATTTAGGATTTAGTTTATGATGACTTCTTATCCTTTTTATCTTTATCCTCATCCTTACTCTCTATCTCTAATGGATTTTGGTGTATTTCTTTTGGTGTTAATACAATAACAAAAGCCGTAATCATAAAAATAGATAAAAAAACATAAGATAGAGGATTGTCAATATAGATACCTATAGCAGATATAAGCATAATAATTGAGATAATAATAGACCATGCGTAGGTCAATAAAACAAATGCAATAATCCAAGACAGTATCACATAAAAATTTATCTCTGGAGAAATAATAGAGAATACCCATATAAATAGAGCAGGGAATTTATATTTAAGATAGTCATCTTTCAAATCATGTAGATGTACAAACTCTTTACTTATATCTTTTTCTGCATCTTTGTATTCTTGTGACATATTCACTCCTTATTATAGTATTTCTTTATTATATAGAGATAATTTTTAAAAAGTGATTAATCTCCTACTTACCCTAATGAGTATCTCTCAATAAACCGAGGATACTCTATTTTGGTCAAACTCTTAATTACAAAAAGTTCAGCACTATTATCAACGAAAAAATCAACTTTTTCACTTGAATTAAATACAAAAAAATCATCTTTTATAATTATCTCATTATCTATTTTTATCTCTCCATTTAGAAGATAATAAGAGTATGTATAATTATCATCCAGTTTTTCTTGATAGTTTCCTTTAGCCAAAATCAGTTTTTCAATACTGATATTTGGTGTATCATAAGAGATAATACCTCTATCTCCTACATAAGAGACTCTTTTTATACCATTTTCTTCTATATGTTTAAACTCTATTGCTTGATAGTCTTTATAGGTTGCATCTTTTATCATAGACTTAGCAAAATTAGGGTCAAACCAAATTTGAAATAGTTGTGTTCCTTTTGTTATTCGTTCAGAGTGTTGCACTCCTGAACCTGCTTGTATCACTTGCACACCACCTGCTTCTAGTGGTGTCCAAACTTTTGTAGCCGTATCATAATGTTCGATAGAACCTTTGAAAACAAAGGTCATTATCTCAAATCCTTCGTGTGGATGAAGGGGAAATTCTGATGTCTCTAATGCTTCTAAGTTTGCCCAATAAAATAGATTTGAATAGGCTTTGGTCTCATATCTATTTGGAAAAGGGATAGGTTTATTCTCTATAAACGCACCATTAAAAAGAGGCATTATCTGTTGTGCCTCTTTTTTTAAATGTAGTAACTTTTTCATACTAAACTCCTTTTTATACTTTGAATATCTTTCTGTATCTCTCTTTGTTTTTTAGCATTACTATAATTGTAGCAATGAGGATAAACAGAGAACCTCCAATCCCACCTATATCTAAAAATAGATGTGATAAAAACGCATTTAGCATTATAGGCATTAAAATAACTGCCATTAAAGGGGCAAATTTATTGCTCAAATATGCTATTCCTGCGATAAGTTCAATTGTTGCAACAATCGGAAATATAAATCCTGTAGCAAATAATGCCCCTAAATAAGCACCCATTAATGGGTCTGGTTTAGGCATCGGCATAAAGTGTAAAAAACCATTTAATCCAAATACCACTAACATAAGACCTGAAATCACTTGGATTCCTAAAAATATTTTATTTTTCATTGTACATCCTTTTTGAGAATTTAATTCTCTTTTTGTAGGGTAAGTATAACAATAACTATAAGAAAAAGAAAGAGTTAAATATCGTAAATATATGCAATATTACGGTTTGGGAGAAGATAATCTATAGTTTGAAGGGCTAATACCCTCATATCGCTTAAAAAATCGTCCTAACTCTGAGCTATTTTCAAAATTCATTGAGGAGGCAATTTGTTTGATACTTAATTTGGTATAGACTAAAAGGTACTGTAGCTCTTTAAGTATTCGGATATGAATATAGTGTAGTGCTGATTTTGTTGAGACTTCTTTGATGGTTTCGCTTAAATGTTTTGCTGTTATTTCCAAAATATCTGCATACTCTTGAACGGTTTTTTTAGTTTGATAATGTTCTTCTACTAAATTAAGATATTGGCTCATAATCTGTTCTGCTCTATTTTGTGGCTTTGCCTTTAACAAAGAGACTTTTTTACGCTTCAAGATTAATAATAGTTGTATTAAAAGTGTTTGCGAAATTTTTTTATATTCATCAAGTTTATTTTTATATTCAAAATTCAACTGCTCAAAAATATATTTAATTTTCTCAAATTCACAACCAATCATAGTAGCAAAATGGGGGTGAAGCTTATGAAATTCTAATAAAGCTTCCACATCTCTAGGAAGAAACTCTCTATCAAAAAGAATAATAAAAGAGTTTTGTTCTTCACTTTTATCTTCAAATGCGTGAATGACTCCTGGTACTAAAAGCTGTAAAGATTGTTCTTCGATATGATAATCGTGTTGATTTATATGACGAATAGAATGACCTTTGAGTGTAAGAAGAAGTATATAATGACCACAACGACTATAAGGGGCAGAACTTCCTTCTCCATTATTTACTAAGATGACAAAGCCATCTGATTTAAAATCTTTATCAAATAAATCCATCCCAAAAGAGGGGTTTTCTTGGTGCATATTTTTGTAAGTATCAAGGCTTTGGTCAATATTGAGTAATGGTAGTTGATTCATAGTTTAATCCAAAAAATAAAGGGAAGAAATTCCCTTTATTACCCTTGTACAGACATAGCAAACTCTTCTATCAATTTACTAGGCTCACTCTCTAATCTCTGTTTGACCATTTGAGAGAACCCATCAGGATATATCTCATATTCTCTCTTTGCCATTGATTCTAAAACAGCAGAGACTATATCTTCAGGTTTTGTTTTTGGCATAGGTAATCCCTCTGTCATACGCGTCTCAATGGGTCCTGGTAATACTTCATACACTTCTGCTCCAAAAAGATTAAACTCTGCTCTTAATGCTTGTGTAAAAGAGTGTAAAGCACTTTTGGATACACAGTAGTTTCCTAAAGTAGGGAGGTTTATAAGAGCCAAAATAGAAGTGATATTCACCACTGTACCTTTTGAATCTTTTAATTTTGCTAAAAGTGCTTCTGTTAAGTTCACCGTTCCTTTGAGATTGACTTCTATATCCAAAAAGCTACTATCAAAAAGTCTTGTATTTGAGTTTACTCCTGCATTGTTAATCAAAATATCTAACTTATCTATCTGTGATACAGCAGAGTTAATAGACTCTTGTGAAGTAATGTCTAGCTCAATGATTTCTATACTAGAGCTTAAACTTTTGATACTTTCAAGACTTTTAATATCTCTTGCCATACAGTAGATTTTGCTCGGGTTTAAAGCTACTATCGCTTTAACGAAAGCATTTCCTAAACCACCATTTGCACCTGTTATACATATTGTTTTATTTTTCATTTTAATCCTTTTGAATATTGTTATAGACTCTATTTAAAAGCTCAATAAGCTTCACCTTTTCACTCTCATCAAAACCATCGGTTAATTTCTGATTAAACGCATTTGACAAAGGCACAACCTCATCAACCAAAGCAATAGATTTATCTGTAGCAAAGAGTTGAATAGCTCGTCTATCACTCTTATCCAATGCTCTTTTGAGGTACTCTTTCTCCACAAGTTTATCAATCATCCTCGTTAAGTTACCCTGATTTTTATAGGTAGAATCAGCTAACTCTTTTTGACTAATACCACTGTGTTGCACCACTCGAAATATCACAGACCACTGCTCAGGTGAGATACCATAATCTTTGATAAGTTGATTAAATCCTGTTTTGGATGCGAGAGAAGTCCTATTCAAAATAAACCCCAATGATTTATCCATATCAAAATTCATAATCTACCTTTTTCTTGGAAATGATTTGAGTATTATACTTGTTTTAACAATAGTTGTCAAGACAATTATTGTTACCCTCTCAACTTCCGAGCAAACTTCATAGCTTCACTAGTGGGGTTCTCTCCTGCTATTATTCGTGCTATCTCTGATACTCTCTGCTTCTCATCTAATACTATCGCTTTACTACTATTTCCTACTTTTGTCACCAAAATATGCTGTGTAGCCTTAGATGATAAATGTGCTTGGTGCGAAATGGCAAATACTTGATAGACTGATGAGAGTTTTTGTATCATATTGGCTATTGCTATAGACTCATCTCCACTTACATTTGCATCTATCTCATCAAGTATCAGAACTCCTTGCTTCGTCTCATCTATATCTATCGTAGTTGCCATAAGAGCCAAACGAACACGGTTAAACTCTCCCCCACTTAGTGTGGCAATAGTTGAACTACCTAACAACACATCGACCTCATCAATACCACTCATATCAATCTCTTTGGATATAAATTGAAAAGTTACTTTAGGGAGTTTAAGAGAAGTCAAATACCCCTCTAGGCTAATTTCAAGCACCCTACTCTCTTCTTGTCGTAAAGATGAAATTTTTGAGCCAAGTATTGTAAGCTCACTATACTCCATATCTAAAAATGAAATAAGCATACTTTTATCTTGCTCTATATTTTGGTATCGTTCTAGCTCTTGCTCTTTGAGTGCTTTATACTCTAGTGCCTCTTCTATACTTCCATATCTCTTTTGAAGTGTCATAAGGTCACTTAGACGATTTAGCACCTCTTCCACATCTATCTCTTTGAGTTCATCAGCCAAATGTTCAGTCTCTTCAAAATCGGCACGAAGTTGGTTCATAGTATCCGAAAATGCCGAACTATCTCTATCAAGTAACCTATAAACCTCTTCTACGCTCTCTTCTAGGATAAATATCTCTTCTGCTTTCACAAGTGCATCTTTGATTTTATCTACTCTTGAAAGTTGCTGTTTGGTAGTAAGTAGAGACTCCTCTTCTCCTATTTTTGGATTGATAGAAGAGATTTTTTCTATCTCATATTTGGCATAATCGACAAGCTCCATAAGCCGTGCCTCATCATCTTTGATTTTATTGAGTTCATCAAGCTTCTCTTTATAATTCTTATATCTTTTTTGATAATCTTTTTGAAGCTTTCTAAAACTCTTATCTTTTTGTAAGAGTTGTATATCTATCATACTTATCAGTGTAGCAGAGTCAAATCCTCCCTTATCTCGTACAGATAGATACTTCACAAAAGGGCTAAACATACCATGAAGAGTCTTTTTAGATATATTTTGCCCATCTATAAAATATCTTAGTTTCTCTTTTTTGAGAGACTTTATGGTAATAGTCTCCTCTAAGTGATAGGTATCTACCATCATATTCTTAGGTCTCACTACTCCCACTTCACAAATCTTGGCAACAGATGGAGGACTATATCCAAAGCTAGATAATATCGTAGAAATCAGTACAGATTTTCCTGCCCCACTAGGACCACTAAGCACCACCAACCCATCATCAAACTCTAGTGCCACCTCATCAAAAGTAACAAGCTCTTTTAAATATAATCTCTCTATCAATATTTATCTCCTCCCCACGACAATTTCTCTCTCAATACAGAAAAATAATTTCGCTCTTTTCTATGTAGTAATTTAGCATCTTCTTTTGCACCTCTAATAATAAGCATATCACCCTCCAACATATCATAATTATCTTGTCCATCAATCACAGCTATCACCCTCTCATCAGGAGAGTTAAGCTCTATAGTAAAATCAGCAGGAACAACCAAAGGGCGTTGATTACTAAGTGAATGAGCCGAAATGGGCGTAAGTATAAATGCCTGAGTAAGAGGATACATCATAGGACCACCAGCTGCTAGATTGTATGCCGTTGAGCCTGTGGGAGTAGAGATAATAAGCCCATCACCACGATAGGTATTAAACCACCCACCATCAATAGACGCATTTATCTTGACCATTTTGGAGACAACAGGACGTGTAATAACGACATCATTAAAAGCAAAAAAGCTCTGTTTTGAGCCATCTTTAGAGATGATACACCCCTCTATCATCATACGATTATCTATGCGATACTCACCTTTGAAGAGTTGCTCCAAAAAGTTATCCACATCATCAATAGTAATATCAGCCAAAAAGCCCAAATTACCTGCATTTATCCCCACTACAGGCTTATGATGACCATAACTTCGTCTCACAAGTGAAAGCAGAGTTCCATCACCACCAAGCGAAACCAAAAAGTCTGACTTAGCACACATAGCATCAAAAAGCTCACCATCTTCACTTATCATATTAGCAGACCTCTTTGACAATATAACCTCAATACCTTTCTCTTCAAAAGATTTTTTTATCTTCAGATAAAGGCTCTTTATCTCTGGGTCATTAGGTTTAAGTATAAACCCTGCAACCTCAATCTTCTCTAATTTTTGCTTATTCATAATCGTCCCTATTATTATAGAAATTTAACTGTTAGAATATCATAAATTTACTTGTTGAGAAGTAAGTATTCAAATTTTTTTATAATCTAACCCCCAACTATAATATTTTGATATGGTAACCAATATTTAGAGTGTGTGGCAAAATTAAGCCATACGAAAAGAACTAATCCATACCCTAAGACTATAAAAAGTTTGGTACTTGATGGGGCTATCTCTTTTCTAGCTAGATATGGTAATCTAGCAAAAACTACCAGCTGAATAGGAATAAAGTATAGTGCTACCCTATCGACTGCTGTGGAGGCAAAATTTACTAAAAATACATTTACTACAGAACCTAATGCTATCCAAAACCAAAAGGTGTAGTCATTATAACTTCGTTTCCACTCATTTCTGTATTTAAAGAGTAATAGACTCGGTATTAAGTTCATCGCTACTCTTATCTTTGCTCCATCAGACATCATTTGAGCTTCTACATAATTGACCCAAAGAGCCTCTTGCTCTTCTGCAAATAACAAATCCCATGAACCATAGGCTATAGGAATAATCATAATAATACGCAAAAATTTTCCTTTGCCATAGAGAAAAACACCTAAAGGAAGGAGAAGAATAGCCGTCTTGTGAAAAAGTGTAGCTGTGATAATAAATAGTATATAAATTATAAATCTACCTCTATCAAGATAAGTAACACCCAAAAGAAATAACCCAATAGCCACACCTTGCCTAGAGTATCCCATCACTACAACTAATATAAGGTATGGCACAGCCACAGCGATAGAGAGCCATGGATAGGTCTGTCTTCTACTAAACTGAATAAGTCCTACCATAAATATAGTAGCATAGATAATATTACTCCCATAAACACCCCAATCCCAACGATACATAAGCCAACTAAAGAATTTATGAGCAGGGTCACCACTATCAAATATATCTCTAAACATTACACCAAACATATCATTATACATATTAAGATAGTTATACCAATCACCACCTACTTTATGACGAAAACCTATTATAATGATAAAAATAAAACCGATAAGCAAGAATGCCACAGGATTATACTGCTGTCGTCTAGCCATAAAAAGAGCCATACTTGCAGGGATAATATATAGTAGCCAGTACATTAACATTTATTATCCTTTTATGGTGGTTCTTATGAGTTTTATATATCTTTTACAAATTGTTTTATGATTATACTCTATATTGATTTTATCAAGATTTTTTGTTGCCATCTTTTGGGCTAAATCTCTATTAAAATATAGTTTCTCAAAACTATCAAACCACTCATCACGACTACTAGCCAAAAAACCATTAACTTTATTATCTATCAAATCTCGATTGATACCAACAGGTGAGGCTATAATAGGCTTAAATGATGACATATATTGAATAAGTTTAAATCCACATTTTCCCTTGCTCCAAGGAGTATTATCAAGAGGCATAATCCCTATATCAAACTCCAAAATATCATCTATCTCACTCTCTTCACTCCACTTTTTGATATGGATATGATGCTCTTTTTGCTCTATGTGTGAGAGTAATTTTTCATCAAATCCTACAAAATTAAAATAGACATCACTATAAGTCTCTACAAATCTTTTCATTGCAGGTAAAATATCTAATATATATCTACTCGTACTCTTTGAGCCTATCCAACCTATTATAAATTTATCTTTCTCTTTAGGTTTTTGATTATATCTTTTCTTTTTATATCTATCTAATATTACTACGGTAGGAAATTGTATTATATTGTCTGTATATCTTGAAGCATACTCTTTGAGGTATTCATTACAGACTATAGTACAACTGGCATACTCTATCACTTTGGCTATTTTATTTTTTAGTAGTGGATTAGAGTCATATTTATGAAATATTGCATCATCATAATCAACTATATATTTAATACCTCTTTTATCTAAAAGATACTCAAAAGATGGAGGTAAATATGGAAAAAGTTCATACTCTATTATAATTAATCTATATCTATTTTTAAAAATTAAAATATGTAGTAAAAATAGTAATCTATTGAGATAAGCAAAGAGTACAATAAGAGTTTTTATAGTTTTATTATGAGTTCTTAAATATCTTTTACCAAAGAGTGGTTTGATACTCATATTGATATTTTCTTTTTTAAAACACTCTTGATAGTTATAAAAACGATAACGGCTACTTGCTCCTTGATAGCTGTATTTGGAGAGGGTTATGATTTTTATAGCTTCCTTATTCATCTATGAAATCCAACTACTCTTATTTTAATTTCACTTATTGAATCTGCATAATAAGTAAACCTAGAATATCTATTAGAGTGATAACTTGAATACTCTTCACCAACCAATAAAATATATTTAATTTTATTCTCTTCTAAATAGTCTAATTGATACTCTTGATAACTTCCACTAGGAAATGCATAAATATCTAATGGTAATTTTAATATATTTTCAAAATACTCTTTACACTTAAAAAAATCTTCTTCAAAATACTCTTTAGACTCTATACCCATTGACTCATGACTATAGGAATGAACACCTATTTCATGAATTTCAGATATTTCTATAATCTCTTTTTTATTTAACATTTGAGTAAACTTTATATCATACTTTTCTGTTGAATTTTTAATATTTTTCCACAATTCCTCTCTATCTATATAAGTTTTTTGCTTTAAATAGCGTGTAAGAGCCAATCCATATTTACTTCTATTTTTGTAATTTAATTTTATATTAAACTCTCCTAACTCTATCTGATTGATGATTTTTATAGGTAGCTGATTTAATATATCTCCTAACATAACATCCCATATAGGTTCTCTATTTTCTATACATTTGGGTATTATATTTAGATTTGCTTTGATATTATATTTTTTTAAAATTGGCATTGCACTCTCTTTGAAGTCATAAAATCCATCATCAAAAGAGAGAATTATACTTGGCTTTTTACTATTTTTATACTCTTCTATCTCTTGAAAAGTAATTACATTAAACTCTTTTGTAATATATTTTAATAAAGCTTCAAATAGTTGAGGTGTCAGTGATGGATAAAAAGAATTTTTATCATTTGAGACTCTATGCAGATTTAAAACCACTAAATATTCACTACTTTTAATCAATTTTAGATATTTTTTATCTATCTTCAATATATCTAATATTTTTAAAAAAATGTATTTATATATTTTTCTAGCTGACATCATAATGCTACTCCTTACAAACAAATGGAAATAATTTTATATTATAATCTAATTTAAAAGAGTTAATACCCTTTTTATAAAAGAATTTATAATTATAATATGCTTTAATCACTTTAGTTATAGTCCAATCTTTGGTATAAAATAGAGTTGTATTTTGAGATATATCATCTTGAGAAGTTGCGTTTAAGAGTGTTTTATCTCTTCTGTAACAAGATATAACTCTTAAATATAAATCAAAACCATGTTCCATTACTTTATAATGCAACTCAAACAGACTTTCATCTCCATTTAATATTGTGCATTCTGTTGCGATGATAGCACCTGAGTCTATCCCTATATCAAGTCTCATTATAGTATTACCAATCAGATAATAGTTATTTGATAAACACCAATTAGTACAATTTGGACCACCTTTTATATAAGGTGATACTCCTGTATGTAAATTCAAAATCAAACAATTTATATTCTTGGCTTCATTTATAATCTCATCTTTGACCATAGTTGTAGCAGAGACAACAATTAATTCAGGTTTTCTCTCTTTAATATATCTGATAACTATATCATCATTAATATTATTTACTAAATACTGCTTTACCTCTGTAGATATATATGGATATTTTTTATGATATACTTTTATTAATCTATTCCACGCCAATCTAAAAGGCATTTCAAAAGGTATTCTTATCAATCGTTTTAAATAGTATAAAAATGATTTTTTAGTTAAATTATTTATAATATTTCTTGATTTAAAAACTGTGTCAATTTCTATATCTTTAATTATCTTATAAACTAAAGCATTCTGTATCGGACACTCATTAGTAAAAATAGCTATAATCATTTTTGCTCCTAAGATTATTATCTAAAAACTTTAAAGACTTTTTTAAATCCTGCAAAATTTTTATTTCTTACATACCAAGATATTAATACTCTCATAATTTTAAATCTCATAACAACTGTATCAAAATACGATATAGACGGCATTTTCATTACATTATCAATCAACTCAAAATATCCCTTAATTAACCCTTCCATATTACTCATAGCAGAAGATTTAAAAACTCTATAATGATAAACTGTTTCAGATAGAGAAGCATAAGTAATATTATTTGAAAATAGAGTAATTAAAAAAAATATATCTTCACAATGTGTCATGCCTTCTTTAAATCTGGTATCTCCTATTTTTGAATATCTAACCATATAACATGGATTAAAAAATATTTTGCTATCTAATCGTAATGCTTTGTCTAATACGCTTGGATAATCAAAAGGTTTATAAGTTTTCAACTCCTCTTCAAGAGAGTTATCTCTAATACTCACAACTCCATGTACAGCATCTATATTTAGATATTTTAGCAGATACTCCACTCTAACTTTTATTGAATTTTGTGGTAACTTATCATCAGCATCTAAAAATGTAATATACTCACCTCTAGCTATCTTCAATCCTCTATTTCTTGCACTACTTACTCCACCATTTGATTGATTTATAAGCTTTATTCTACTATCTCTAAATGATTTTATTATATCCTCTGTAGAGTCACTGCTTCCATCATTTATAATAATAAGTTCCCAATTGGTATAGCTTTGGTCTATTACAGACTCTATAGCCTCTGCTATATATTTTTCTGCATTATATGCTGGTGTAATGATAGAGACTAGAGGTGATAATTTATTCATTAGCTAATTTTAGTAGGAGAAAATATATAATCACACCAAGTTAAATTACTATGGATACCTATAGATTTAATCTCTTTAAAACTATCAAAACTATTATTTTCTTTTTTATATACTCTATATATTATATAATCTAGCTCATTTAAAATACTCTCTATCTTAGTTTGATTATCTAATCTTTTAATATTTTTCTCCTCATAGATAGGTAAAATTTCTACTAATAGTGTTGGTCTATCTCGTTTAATAATATCTTTGAGACTAAATATCACATCCATCTCTGCACCCTCTACATCTATTTTGATAACTGATATATTTTTATCTTCCCACAAATGGTTTACTCTATCTACACTAAATGTGGCTATCGTCTCTCTTTTATATATTTTGCTATTTTTACGATAATTTGGTACTAAAGATGCACTCGAATCTGTATTGCTATCGCTATAATACTCCAAAGATAAAATAGAACACTTTTGCATAATACCTACTGGTACGATAGTTATATCTCTCCATTTATTTATCTCTATTAATCTATTTACATAACTTACACAGAGAGAATTTGGCTCAAAACCTATATACTCAACCTCATCATAGATACTCTTTACTTTTATAAGTGTCTGACCTATATTGACTCCTATATCTATAAAAATTCCTCTCTCTATATCAAGAGATTTCAAAATATCTACCATCCATATCTCTGATATATCTAAATTATCAAAACCTACACCTCCATTGATAGGAATAGTGATATTTTTTTGATTAAGTTTAATATTACTTTTAAAGTTTATCTTTTTTAATAAATTAACTTTATATAATAATCTATAAAGTATTTTTTTCATATTCTTTATCCTTACTTTCTCTTAATTATTTTTATATCTCTCTCTCAATAAGCCCTCGTATATCTTCAATAGAAAGCCACTTATTATTATCTGTCGAATTATACTCAAATTCACTCTCTATAGGCAAAAGATTAAACTTATTACAATATTTCTCTCTATTCCAATCACTCTGCGTTGGACAGATAATATAATAATTGTCTCTCTTTACGCTATATAAAGACTCCTCTTTAGAGAGCATTATCTCATCTAACTTCTCTCCCTCTCTTATACCTATAATTCGTTTTTCACTCTTAGGTGCAATTGCTTTAGCCATATCAAGTATATGATATGATGGAGCAATCGGAACGATTATCTCTCCTCCCCACGCATTTTGGAGTGCATAGAGTACCAAATCTATACTCTCTTGCATAGTGATACTAAATCGTGTCATTTTATCACTTGTAATGGGCAAAAAATCATCATCTTTTTTACTCAAAAAAAATGGTATAACAGAGCCGTCACTTCCAAAAATATTACCATATCTAACTACAGAAAATTTAATATCCTGCTCCTCTTTTTGACTATTAGCAAAGACAAAAAGCTTCTCTAAGAGTAGTTTTGATGCTCCATAGACATTAATGGGAGATACAGCTTTATCTGTAGAGAGTGCTACAACCTGTTTTATATTATTCAAAAGAGCTGAATTGATAATATTTTGAGAGCCTAATATATTTGTCTTAATACACTCCATTGGATTTTGTTCAGAAGCTGGGACATGTTTCATAGCCGAAGAGTGAATGATAATATCCACACCACGAGTCACCTCATCTACCCTCTTGGCATCTCGCACATCACCTAGTAGATACTTGATAGGATATTTTTGAGGTGAAAATCTCTGCATCATCTTATACTGTTTTTGCTCATCACGAGAGAATATAATTACTTTTTTAATTTGATTATAGTGTGCAAAGATATACTCTACAAAAGCTTTACCAAAAGAGCCTGTACCTCCTGTGATAAGTATTGTTTTACTGTTTAGCATCTTTTTCCCTCGCTGTCAAACTAATCATAGCCTCTTTAAACTTCTTATTTAAAATATCAAAACCTCTATAATCTAACCCTACTTCTCTACAATGAATACGAAGAGTATCTCTATCTTTGTTGAGATATGCCTCTATCTGTGGTAGAGCTTTTTTTATCTCATTTTTAACAAATCCATCAACTACTACACCGACTCTCTTTTCTGTAGCATAAATATAATCTTCAGAAATACCTTTATTGATTAAAAATGGTAATCCTGCACATAGATACTCTCCCACTTTGATATTGGATATAAATTTTTTGGACTCTCCCTGAGGAACTGAAATTATAGCAAAATCAGATGCAAAGTGGTACTTATGAATATCTTTATATTCACTATGAGCTATAGTATAGTCCTGAGGTAAAACACCTGCATTATCAAAAAGTGCTTTGACCTCACTATCTGTATGAGGAGTGACTATCAAAAGGTGAAATCTTGGTTGTTCTTCTTTTAACCATTTATACATCCATGCAAACTCCTCACGATAATACAAATCTCCAAACTTTCCAGGGTAATATAATACCCATTTATCTTGTGATATACCTAGTTTCTCTCTTATCTCTTCTCTCTCTTGTTGATTAAAAATAAACTTTTTATCATTAGCTACAGTTGGTATCCTGATAAATTTGGCTTTAGATTTCCATATATCTTTGACTCTTTGTTGCATAAAAATCGTACCAGAAGCGATAGTTGTAGCATAACACCCTGCTCTCTTTTCCAAAAAATGCGATATTTTATACTGTTTACTCTCTTTGTGCCACATACCATTATCTAATGCATACTCACTATGTGGTTCAAACTGATATAAAAACAACTTTATACGCAAAATAAATGAGTATGTATAGGCATAAGTTCCTGCCACAGAGCCTAAAGTAACAATATGATTATAGCCTCTAAAACGCAACTTAATCACCACTTTAAATCCATCAAAAAGGTCTAAAAATTTATTCTTTAACTCTTTACCTTTATGCCATTGCAGAGGTGTCCACTCTAATCCATTTGATTTCCACTCTTCTACTAATTTTTTCTGTTCATCCATCAAAGGAAACTCAGGGTTTTCATAGGTGATAAGGTGAAATTGATAAGGGTTATCCTCACTCTCCAAATAGTCTCTAATATAGAGCCAAAAATTTGATTCTATCAGTGGGTCAAAAAATCTATTGTAGAGAAAAATAATAACTTTGGACTTATCTTGCATTAATGTACTTCCTTTTATATTTTAGAGTTAAAATTGATATTTTTTTTGAGATAAAAGCATACTTGGTCACCACTGCCTGATAAATTTAACTCATTTGATTTTTTTTCAAATTCCTTTATATCTGACTCTGTAAATATAGTTTTATAATCTGAGAACTTTACATTTTGTAAATAACATTCGCTTCCTATAAATTGAAATACATTTGAATCATAATAGACTGCATCAATTTTAAATCCATTTTCTTCAGATAAAATACTCATACTTTTTATTGTATATAAAAAATAGTGCCTTGGAGCATCTAATTGAACCCAGTTTTGTTTGTATTTTTCAAAAGCATAAGAGTCACATACAGGAACTCTTAATATTAATGTACCATCATCTTTTAACTTATCATATACTACTTTCAGTTCTTTATGTGGATTATTTATATGCTCAAATGAGTGATGGTACATAATTAAATCAAATTTACTTTCATCCAATGAATGAATATTTGATTGATATATTTTATAACCATTGCTTTCAATATTCGTATCAGTATATAAATCAATACCTATCAAATTATTAAATCCATATTTTTCCAGTTCATTAACTAAAAATCCATTGCCACAACCTACATCAAGAATTTTGGAATTCAAAGAGACTAAATCTTTTTTAAGCCAATCATAGGCAATAGGTTTTATCTTATAAATTAAAGAATTAATAAAAGTTCCACATCCTAATTTACCCTTCATAGCTCTTACTCTAATAAATCTCTTAATAGTATTTAGTAAATTTTTATTTGTAATAGTATGTATTTTAGTAAATGAATAATATGATGATGGATAATATTTATCTATATCTTTTGGTATATTTAACAAGGATAAACATCCACAAGATGAACACTTACAATATTTAAATTTATCACCTGTTTCAAGCATCATCTCACTTACAGTTAAAACTAAGTTATTACTATTATTATTGCATACTTTACAATTTATTTTCATTTATTTACCATTTTATATTTTAAATTATACATTTTAAAGTATCTATCTATCTTTTCTAATTGTTTTTCATAACTATGACTCTGAGCAAATGCTACTCTTACTTTTTGATTTTCTTTTGAGTTATAAAAATCTAAATTATTTATAACACTCTCAAATCTATCCAAATAATCTTTAGAATTATCTACCATCTCTAGTAACTCTCTTTTATCTTTATACTCATCTGTATATGTTGATACTACCACTTTACCACTTGCTAAGTATTCCATTATCTTATGTGGATTTGCAAGTTGTGCTTTTTCATACTCACTATTAGCTTTATAAAGTAATATAGATATATCACTCTTTACTAAAATTAAGGGTATAAAACTACTCTCTACTCTTCCCCACCAAATAATATTTTTAAACTCTTTGAGTAGATTAAAATTAGATTTACTATCATCATAACCACCCACTAGATGAAATATAATATCACTATATTTGGCTACAAGTGACTTTAATATATCTATATCAAGAAATGATATGTCAATATTGCCTATATAGGAAATATTTATCTTTTGATGGATAAACCTCTCTTCTTGCTCTTTTGATAAATTATAACTATCATTAGTAAGTGCTACTCCATGATGAATTTTATAAGCTTTTTTATTATATCTTTCTATATTTCTAATAATATAATCTGTAGTCCCAAAACATATATCAGCACTCAAACTAGCCTCTGCTACATGAAAGTTTTGATTTAAATCTACTTGATGATAAATCTTTACTCTATCACCTGCAAAACCCATATCATAAAACCTAGAGTTCTCAAAAAGCCAAATTATATCAAACTTATTTTTTATAATCTTTTCTACTTTTTCTAGCCATCTTTTAATAATTATCTCTCTTAAAAATTTGGGATAAAATCGTAACCCTTTAGCTACTCTTTTATCTGTAATGGTAGAGAGATTTTTATATTTTGTTTGATTTATCTTTAATATATTATCATCAGGAGGATTGAGAAAATATACTTGATTGTTTTGTGATGCTAAAGTAATTGCGTAGTGGTGTTTACTCACACTATGTGCAGACCAAGCCTCAGGTGATATTATTAGTATTTGGGAATTAAAACCACTCATTTATTAAATCCTTATAAGATTTTTGGATACTACTACTTGATAGATAGAGATTTATATTTTCTGCTATCTGTTTATGATTATAATTATCTCTATTGGCTATAAAATTCTTTAAGACTCTTTCCCATTCTATAGGAGTATTCTCTTCTAATGCTAATAGTGATGTCTCATCTGTATATTCCAAAATAGCAGGAATAGCTGGACCAATCAGAGGGATACCACAACATAATGCCTGTGCAGATACTACAGAAAATGTCTCATACTCAGAGGAGTATAAATACGCATCACTTCTATATAACTGCTCTGCGATTTGGACTTTATTCATCTTTCCAAAAAATTGTACCTTATCTTCAAAGCCATACCTCTTTACAAATATTTTCATCTCCTCCTCTAATTCACCAGCTCCACCAATATTGAGTATAAAATCTATATTTGATGATGCTAATTTGGCAAATCCTTCAAGTAGTGGAAATGGATTTTTAATTTTTCGCCAATGATTGACGATAAAAAAGTGTACTACTTTATTGGAGGGAGTTTTTTTAAAATAAAAACAGTTCTCATCAATGGCATTTGGGATAATTTTTGTTTGAGCTATTTTCACTCCTACAAACTCTTCTATATCTTTTAAAAGTGCTTTTGAAACTGTAACAAGAGGAATATTTTGTCTAAATATTCGTTTAATCCCATTGAGTTTTTTTGTAGATAAAGGCATATAAAAATTAAAATGATATACCGACCAATGTTCAGAAATCAATATAGGAACTTTGATGATTTTTTTCCATAAAAAATAGTCTATTAAGAGAGGATAAGCTATATGAAAATGGATTAGATTATAATTTTTATAGCTAGATTTAAAAAGTACCCAAAGAAGCAAAAATGTTGTTAAGAGTTCAATTATTTTTTGAGATTTGATTTTGGTAAAAATATAATATCCCTCTTCATCTTTAGAATACTCTCTATGCTGATATTCAAAGATTTTTTTACCCTCTTTAATCTGCACATTTATCAAGTGGCTATCAAAAACTTTAGAATAGAGTCTATAGTGTTCGTGGATAAATATCCCCTCTATATCGTTCCAACTATTAGGATACCAACTTGTTATATGTAATATTTTTCTATTCATCCTAATAACTCCATCTTTATTTTTTTGAAAAAAATTGATACTATAGGTATTATATTATTATTGATACAAACTTTTCTTAATTGGTAGAGTTTAGTAAATAATGCTAAATCAAATTCCCACTCACTTAGTATAAAATATTCTCCTTTCCAATAAAAAAATTTATAAAAATCACTATCTAGTTTTTTGGGGAAAATATATTCATTATTTTTTAGCCATTTTGCAAACTCTACTCTCGCCCCTAGTTTAATCAAACCATCACTCCTATCGGAGGATATATTTTCACCACTCATTCTAAAATATAATATTGCATTAGACAAAAAATAAATTTTACCCCCTGATGCTACATTGAGAATAGTTGCATGGTCACTTCCCCACGCTTTTGGAAAACTAACAAACCCACCTGAACTCTCCAAACTTTGACGATGAAAAATATTATCACCCAATGATGCACTAGCCTTACCTCTAACTACTCTTTGATAAAAGTCCAAATTACTCTCAACAAGAGGGTTATTATAATTTAGAGTTTTAAGAACTTTACTCTCTTGATTTATAATAGAGAGAGGAAACCTAAATACCTTTATTTTATAATGTTCTTTAAATTTTAAAGCTTTATAAAACTCTTCAACAACATTTAAAGAGGGAATATCATCATCAGGAAGTAACCAAATCCACTCTTCATCTTTTATCATATCTATACACCTATCCCATTGTCCAACTAAATTAATACCACCTAAATTTTTATTAAACTTTTTATACTTAATATTTAGTTTTTCTCTAAATTTATCTATAATAGCTATAGGAGAGTTTGGTGAGTTATCATCACCAATATAGAGATTAAAATTAAGATTTGTCTGTTTGGCTAATGATGAGAGTAACTCTTGAAAATAGCTAATTTTATAGTATGGAATAACTATTGCTAAGAGATTTTTTTTCATAAAAATAACCTCTGGAGAATAGTATATTTATCAAAAAGTAGTCTCTTTTCTTCTTTTGTAAATATGAATATTATCATAGTTGGATATATAATTATAGATAGAGTCATTACCAATAATAGCAACTTAACAAATGAGTCTATATCTATAAAGTAGATTATAATCTTTAAAATAAGAGAAAGTATAATAAAGGAGAGTAAAGATATACCTAAAGTTTGGAAAAGCTTTCTAAATGATAAAGAGAGTATTTTACTCACATAGATAATAATAAAAAATGTAAAAATAAATTCAAGAATGAATTTTACACTTATTACACCCCATAATTCTAAATTGGTATAGACTACTAATATGTAAATACTTATTATATTTATAGCACCTAAATATAGTGCTATTATTGCAGGGAGCTTTACTTTATTATAAGCAACAGTGATATTAAAAAGAGGAATTACAGGAATTACAAAAGTAAAGTATAATAGAGAAAAAGAGATATAACTATATAGATATATATACTCCTCACCTAACCATAAATTTATAATTTGTGATGATAATCCTATGATTATTGCCAATGGAACAATCATTCCCACTACCATTACTTTTGAAGAGATAATAATAAATTGATTAAGCTTTTTAAACTCACCATTAGCATAATAAATCATAATCACTGGTGTTAAAATTCCTGAAAGTAAGAGTAGTAGAGTCTTAAATATACTTGTAATCTGTACAACAATTGCATACTCACTTGTTGCTTTTATCCCTATAAGATTATTGACCATATATAAATCTATATTCCCAAGAAGTAAAACACCCACTTGATTAATAAGAACCCATAGAGACATTTTAGAGAGTTTAGAGAGGTATTTTATATTAAAAAAAGATAAATTTATTTTTAATTGAGGTGTATATATTTTAAAATAGTAAAGAGTAGGAAATATTACAAATAGAGATGCCAATAGATTTGCAACTCCTACATATTTTAAAGATGGTTCATCATAGACAAAAAGTATAATAATAGTCAAAAGACGAATTATATTTTGGAATATATCAATAATTCGTAATATATCTACTCTATTGTATGCAAATAGTGAAGTAGCAAATATAGCCCTTACAAGAGATATAGAAAAACCTACAAAAGTTAAACCAAATAGCCACATTGCATCAAAAATTAACGCATCAGGAATATTAAAAAATAAATTTATATCAAATATAACTATAGACATTATTAAAAATTGAAATATTATAAAGCTAAAAACAACCACTAAAGAGGTATTAAAAATTTGATTTGCTTCTTCATCTTGATTTTTTTGTAAACTGATAATTAAAAATCTATTAATCGAGATATTAATAGCATTTAAAATAACCGAGATATATTGAGAAAAGAACATAGCAAGAGGAATAAGACCATAGGCGATAATACCTAAACTTTTAAGAAGATAAGGCGTAAGCCAAAGTCCAATCAAAAGAGTTGATGAAAAAGAGAAGATATTAATAATCAAATTACGAGGAAGTTGTTTGGATAAATTTAGATTTTGCATATATCATCTATATACCACCCAACACTCTCTTTCATACCATCATATATATTATGCGTTGGTGCATATCCTACCATAGTTTTGGCTTTTGTTATATCTGCGTTGGAGTGTCTTATATCTCCATCTCTAAACTCTCTATATATTGGTTTTGATGGAATAAATTCAGCTATCTCTTGTGAGAGGTTTTGAGTGATTATACTGTAGAGTTCATTAAGAGTATTTCTGCCTCCTACTGCTACATTGAAAGCCTCTCCAAAAGCCTCTGTATTAGAAGTAAGACCTGAGAGTATATTCATCTGTACTACATTATCTATATAAGTAAAATCTCTGCTTGTCTCTCCATCACCATTGATAAACATCTCTTCTTTGTTTAGTAGAGAGCTTACCCATTTGGGGATAACAGCAGAGTATGCACCTTTGGGGTCTTGTCTGCGTCCGTAAACATTAAAATATCGCAATCCTATCGTCTTTAAACCATAAGTCTTAAAAAATACATCTGCGTATAGTTCATTACTCATCTTCATTACAGCATACGGGGAGAGGAGTTTACCCGTTCGCTCTTCCACTTTGGGAAGTTCGGGTGAATCTCCATAGACTGAGCTTGAACTTGCATAGACAAATCTCTCAACTCCCATATCTTTGGATGCAACTAACATATTTAAAAAACCTGTAATATTGGATTGATTTGAGGTAATAGGGTCAATAATAGACCTCGGTACAGAGCCTAACGCAGCTTGATGGAGTACAATATCTACTCCCTTACAAGCTTTGGTACAAGTCTCCAAATCGTTGGTATCACCCTCTATAAAGTGAAAATTATCTGCATCTACTATAGACAAAACAGCATCTAAGTTTTTTTGATACCCTGTAGAAAAATTATCTAATCCTACTACCTTTTGATTGTGTGTGAGCAAAAACTCTATAAGATTTGAACCAATAAATCCTGCACATCCAGTGACTAACCAAACTTTTTGAGTAGTTTGTAGATACTCTTTTACTTTATCAAATTCGTTCATTATAGCCTACCATCTACTCTTGAATTAGTTATAAATGATTTAATATCAAATAGTACTTGATTATCTCTCAAATCAAAGTCAATAGATTTAAATTTATCATGAGAGACTGCCAAAATCACACTATCATAACTCTTGATATTTATCTCTTCTTTTAATACTAATCCATACTCTCTTTCTACTTCTATAGCATCTGCCCATGGGTCATATATATCTACTCTTGTACCGAAATCCTGCATCTCCAATACTACATCAATCACCCTAGAGTTACGAATATCAGGACAGTTCTCTTTGAAAGTAATCCCTAGTATCAATACCTTTGCACCATCAATCTTTTGTGATTTTTTAATCATAAGCTTTATGACTTGATTGGCTACATAGATACCCATATTGTCATTGAGTCGTCTTCCTGCCAAGATAATCTCTGGATTGTATCCTACCTCTTGTGCTTTGTATGTGAGATAATATGGATCAACGCCTATACAGTGTCCACCCACAAGTCCAGGAGTAAATGGCAAGAAGTTCCATTTCGTCCCCGCTGCTTCTAATACTGCTTTGGTATCAATATCTAATTTATTAAAGATAATAGCTAATTCATTGATAAAAGCGATATTTATATCTCTTTGAGAGTTCTCTATCACCTTTGCTGCTTCTGCTACTTTGATTGATGGGGCTAGATAAGTCCCTGCTGTGATGATACTTTTGTATAGTTCATCTACTTTTTTGCCTATCTCTGGTGTACTTCCTGATGTGACTTTGAGTATTTTGGTCACTGTATGCTCTTTGTCTCCTGGGTTAATTCGTTCTGGTGAGTATCCACAGAAGAAGTCTTCATTAAATTTGAGATTGGAGTATTTTTCTAGTATTGGTACGCATACCTCTTCGGTAGCCCCTGGGAAAACAGTTGATTCATAGATAACTATATCATCTTTTTTAAGGATACTTCCTATACTCTCACTAGCCTTGATAAGTGGAGTAAGGTTTGGTTTTTTGTGTTCATCTATGGGAGTGGGGACGGTAACTATATATATACCACAATCTGCTATATCACTTAACTGTGTAGTAAACTTCATACCATTTACTAAACACTCTTCTACTTGTGAAGAGTCAAGTTCTAGTGTTCTATCAATACCAGCATTAAGCTCATCAATTCGCCACTGGGCTATATCAAATCCTACTACTGAGTATTTGCTACTAAAAGCGTGGGCAAGAGGTAATCCTACATACCCCAAACCTATCACTGCTATTTTTTTCATAATGAGACCTTTATGGAGTTACTAGCTCTTTTTTCTCTTCTTCTACTACTTCTCTCTCTTTTGACTCTGCTACTTCTTCTTTTTTTACTTCTATCTTCTCTTCTTTTACAACTGGTGTCTCTTTTTCTTCATTAATAAAAAGCTTCAAAAGACCTATTAGAGTATCTTTCATATCTACTCGCTCAACTATCATATCTATTAGTCCGTGTTCTAGCAAAAACTCTGAGCGTTGAAAACCTTCTGGTAAATCAACACCAACAGTCTGCTTGATAACTCTCTGTCCTGCAAAACCAATTAATGCACCTGGTTCTGCCATAATAATATCTCCTAGCATCGCAAAAGATGCACTTACTCCACCCATTGTTGGGTCTGTGAGTATAGAGATAAATGGTAGTCCCTTATGATGAAACCTATTAAGGGCTGCTGCTGTTTTGCTCATTTGCAAAAGTGAATAAGTACTCTCTTGCATTCTTGCACCTCCTGAAGCTGAGACGATAATAAACCCACACTTCTTGGCTATAGCTCTATTTATTCCCCGTACTATCTTCTCACCCTCAACAGAGCCTAAACTTCCTCCCATAAATGAGAAATCAAAGACAACTATCTCTGTAGGTAATCCACCAATTGTACAAGAACCACTCATCACAGAAGAGGTCTTACCTGTTTTGGCTTTTGCCTCTTCTAAGCGTTTTTTGTATGATTTTTTATCTGAGAATTTTAGTGGGTCGATAGGTGCTAGATTGCTATCAAACTCCTCAAAAGTCCCTGCATCTATGATAGAATTTATCCTTTTTTCTGCTGATATTCTAAAGTGATGGTTACACTTTGGACATACATTTTGCTTCGCTTCTACCTCTTTGTAATACATCAAAGAGGTACATTTAGGACACTTTATCCACTGAGTAGGAGCATCTTTCTCTTCTATAGCTTCTTTTTTCTTACTTCCAAAAATATTTCCAAACATCATCACTCCTGTAAATTTATATTATTTTAATGCTACTATGAGCGTCTCTATCTTATCGGCTACAGTTTTATCAGTTGATACTATAACATAATCCTCTTCAACAATCACTTCAAGTCCTTCACAAAGCGCCAAACCAGCAACAAAGTCATATATACGAAACTTTCCCATAAAAAGAACAAATCTTACACTTCTAGCATAAGCCAAAGAGAGTGCAATAGCTCCAGGTGAACGAAATTTTAAGCCCTCTTCATTAAGTAGAGGTAGTAGATTAGTATTAGAGTATGCTTTTTCAAAAAGTCCTATTTCAGGATTAGGTGCAGTGTGAGGAGTGTGAAACTTATCTAAGAAGAGTTTTCCTTGGACTACATCTGCTCCACTTGATTTGATAAAAATATCTCCATTGGCTAAGTTACAAACTATCGCCTCATCAAGTATCCCATCACTATTTATTTTGGCTACAGAAGTGCCATAAAAAGGAAATAGTGATAAGGCATTGGATGAGCCATCAATAGGGTCGATGATAATATTACTATCACCCTCCCCTACTATACCACTCTCTTCTGACTCTATCTGTCCAAATATTCCCAAATGATTGATAAATATATCTTCTGCTAATATATCAAGCTTTGAGCTTACATCTCCACCTGCACCTATTGTAGTTTTATCAAATAGAGTTATATCAAAACCATCTTTAAGGATATTAAATATCTCTTCATTTGCTCTAATTGTGGCTTTGACAAAATCGTTCACTACTCGCCTTTTTTCTCTGCTACTTGTGTAGGTTTGACTCCTCTAGGAGTTATCATCCAGAAGTTTCTTACATCTGTTCTGTAGTTTTCAAGTATATCTTTGGCTTTGGCTGAACCTGTCTCTTCTGCATAATCTTTGAGGTATTTTTTAAGCTCAAACATCTCTGCATCATGCTCTTCTGTATCAATACGGAACGCCTCCACAAGCTCTTGATTGATTTTCTCATAAAACTCTCTACCATCATCATATACAAATGCTACTCCACCTGTCATACCAGCACCGAAGTTTACACCTGTTTTACCAAGAATAATTACCGTTCCACCAGTCATATACTCACAAGGGTGGTCACCAGTTCCCTCTACAATAGCGATAGCCCCAGAGTTTCGTACAGCAAATCTCTCACCTACTTGACCATTGATATAAAGTTTACCACCAGTTGCTCCGTAGAGACAAGTGTTTCCACCTAGAGAGAATTTCTCTCCTGATTTTGTGGGGTCTTGCGAAGTGATAACTATTCGTCCTCCATTCATACCTTTACCTATATAATCATTTGCCGCACCTTTGACATAGATACTCACACCATTAGATAAAAATGCACCCAAAGATTGTCCAGCTGTTCCTTTGACATTGAGTCTGATTGTACACTCATCAAGTCCTTTGTTGCCGTGGAGTTGTGCTATCTCACCAGATATAAGAGTACCAAAACTTCTATTGAGATTGGTTATTTCTCTATTTAAGATTATAGGTTTAGTTGGATTTTTAATCGTAGGCATAAGCTCTGCTAGTATCTCTTTCTCATACTCATTTTTATCATAAGGCTCATTTGATGCCACTTGAACTGTATTAACGCCATCAAGTTTATAGAGAAGCTCTTTTAATGCAAACTTCTTAGCAAACTCATCATCTATCACTTCAAGAAGGTGATTTTGTCCTACTATATCTTCTAATCTTGTATAACCTAGTTGGGCTAATATCTCTCTTATCTCATCTGCTATCAGTGTAAAGTAGTTTATTACTCTCTCTACATTTCCTGTAAACTTAGCTCTTAGGTGTTCTTGTTGAGTAGCTACTCCTACAGCACAAGTGTTTAAGTGACATACTCTAAACATCATACATCCAACAACAACTAAAGCACCAGTTCCAAATGCGTACTCTTCAGCTCCTAATATAGCAGCTTTAACTACATCAAGACCTGTTTTAAGACCACCATCTGTCTCTAGTGTCACTTGTCCTCTTAGATTATTGGCTTTAAGAGCATTATGAGCTTCAATTAGTCCCAATTCCCAAGGATTACCTGCAAATCTAATAGAGCCAATAGGAGCAGCACCTGTTCCACCATCTGCACCTGATATGATAATTTTATCTGCATACGCTTTGGCTACACCTGCTGCGATTGTTCCCACACCTGCTGTAGAGACCAGTTTCACAGCTATTCTAGCTTTTGGATTTATCTGTTTGAGGTCAAAAATCAATTGTGCCAAATCCTCAATCGAATAAATATCGTGGTGAGGAGGAGGTGAGATTAGAGTTACGCCAGGTTTGGTAAATCTTAGTGAAGCGATAAGAGGAGAAACTTTACTCCCTGGAAGCTGTCCACCCTCTCCTGGTTTTGCACCTTGTGCTACTTTTATCTGTATCTCTGATGCTGAACGCAGATACTCAGGAGTCACACCAAATCGTCCAGAAGCCACTTGTTTGATTTCAGAATTTAAGATAGTACCATATCTTCTAGGGTCTTCTCCTCCCTCACCAGAGTTGGACTTTGCACCGATTGTATTCATAGCTTCTGCTAATGTTTCGTGAGCTTCAGGAGAGATAGACCCCATACTCATAGCAGCCGTTGAAAATCTTTTGAATATATCCTCTTTTGGCTCTACCTCATCTATATTTATGCTATCTCTATCACTTTTAAGCTCAAAAAAGTCTCTGATAAATTTTTTGTCTCTTTTGTTTACTAAATCTTTGAGTAGCTCATAGTCGTTACTTGCTCCACTAATAGATGCTCTCTGTATTGCTGATATTGTCTTTTTGGAGAAGTCGTGGAACTCTTCACCTTTTCTAAACTTATAAAAGCCACCTTTATATAGAGGAAGTCTTTTTGTATTATTTTTATTTTCAAAAATATCTGTAAATGCTCTCTTGTGAGCTGAATTTAGACGAGCTTCTATATCACTATAATCAAGACCTTTAAGCAGTCCTCTTGCACCTTTGAAACAGTCATTTACAATCTCATCACTAAGTCCAATTACATCAAATAATCTAGAGTTTCTATAGCTTGATACTGTAGATATTCCCATCTTTGACATTATCTTCAAAATACCTGCACCGATAGCACGACGAGACTTTCTCAATATCTTTGCCATCTCCTCTTCATTACCATCTTCTATGATAATATGTTCTACTGTGCAGTATAGAAGATAAGGGAAGACCGAAGTTGCACCAAAACCTATCATACAGGCAGCAGAGTGTGGGTCAAATACTTCACCTGTAACAACCACTACACTAGCAAGATGTCTTACTTTTGCATCAAGAAGTGCTTGATTAAGTCGTCCCATTATCATAAGCATCGGTAGGGCTTTTGAGTTCTCATTCATCTCTCTATCATCAAGTGAGATAGTTCTGATACCATTATATACTACATCTGATACTATCTCTGCTATTACTCTGTCCATACTTGCTTTTATATCAGAGGTGAAGAGTGTGCTATAGTTTTTAAATTTATAGATAGCATTATACTTCTCATCATTCTCATCTCCAAACTCTTTAAGAAGTTGAAACTTCTCTGCTGACATAATAGGAGATACAGTTTTGAGTCTTCTTGCGTGTTCTGGAGTATCTGAGAGTATATTTTGTGTCTCACCAAAACCTGTATTTAGACTCATTACGATTTTTTCTCTAATTGGGTCAATTGGTGGATTTGTAACTTGTGCAAATTTCTGCTTGAAGAAGTCGGTGAAGTTTCTCTGCTCTTTTGAGAATGCAGCTAATGGAGTATCATCTCCCATCGCTCCTGTAGTCTCTTTGCCCTCATGAACCATAGGCTTAATTACCTCTCTAATCAGCTCCAGCGTGTAGTTAAAGAAGCGTTGTTTTGACTCTATTGCCTTCTTATCTCCTACTCTATTTGTCACTTTGACATCAGAGGTATATTCTTGTAGATAAGTCATATTCTCATTGAGCCACTTGCCATAAGGTCTCTCATTTTTAAGATAGTCATCTATCTCTTTACTCTTGATAACTCTTGCATATTTGAGGTCAATACCTATCATCTCACCAGATTGTAATCGTCCTCTCTCCAATATCATATCATCACTAATATCAAGAACACCATACTCAGAGGTGATAAGTATTCTATTGTCTTTAGTTATAATATATTTTGCTGGTCTCAATCCATTTCTATCTATAACACATCCGATATATCGTCCATCTGTCAAACTTACAGCAGCAGGTCCATCCCATGGCTCAAATGATGCACTTGCATACTCATAAAATGCTTTTAGTTCAGGGTTCATGTGTGGTGCATTGTGCCAAGGTGCTGGTATCATAGAACGGATAGATTTGAAAAAATCCATCCCATTGATTTGTAAAAATTCAAAGAAGTTATCAAGACTAGCAGAGTCACTCATATCATCTTGTATAACATCAATAAGTCTCTCTATCTCACTATCACTAAAGATTTCACTCTTGATACCTCTCATATTTTTAGCCACATTAAATCTATTGGCACTCACAGAGTTTATCTCTCCATTATGAGCTATCATTCTAAATGGTTGAGCTAGTTTCCACTCAGGTAGAGTATTGGTAGAAAATCTTTGGTGGAAGAGACAAAATGAAATCTTAAACTCCTTATTGGCTAAATCTTTGTAGAACTCTTTGATATGCGTAGGCATAACAAGCCCTTTATACGATACTACAGAGGTAGAAAATGATGGAATATAGAAGCTTTTATCATCTTTAAGCTCATATTCTATCTCTTTTCTTGATAGATATATAAGTGCATCTAATCTCTCTTTTGCAACGACTGCACTAGGTGCTACAAATACCTGTTTTATCGTAGGCAAGGAAGCTAGTGCTTGTTCTCCTAGAGCATTTTTATCTACAGGTACGACTCTTGTGTAGATTACTCTTAAATCATTATTTTTACATATAGTTGTAATAACATCAAAATCTGATGGATTATTTGAAAATACCATAGCCACACCATAAACAGCTGGTAAATCTATACCATCGTTGAGTGCCTCTTTATTGAAGAATGATTTGGGAGTAGAGAGAAGAAGTCCTGAGCCATCACCCGACTTACCATCTGCTGCTATAGCACCTCTATGCATCATGTGTGACAAAGAAGTAATAGCATCTTCTAGGTTCTTATGTGCTGGTCTGTTGTCTATGGAGGCAAGAAGACCAAATCCACAATTATCTTTAAACGAAGTAAATAAATCTCTCATATTATAACCTTAAAAGTATTATTATTAATGGGTTGGATTATACTTAAAAGTAAATTAAACAGTGATTAAGCAACCATTCAATACTATACTATAACTTGTCTCTTAGCTTATTTAGAATATAATCAGAGTAAAAAAGAGAGACAAAATCAAAGGTTTTATATTAGAAATCGTACCAGCAAAAAATGAAGATATGATAGTAACTATACTTACCAATTATGGTATTTCGAAATATTATCGTTTTTTTGGAGCTAGAGACATTATATTACAGTTTGGTCATCTTATAAATTTTACCATAGATAGAGAGTTCGATAAAGATAGTATTTCAAAGATGCGTTCGCTCTCTTTGATAGAGTTCCCATGGCTAAAGCATGTAGATAAAAGGCTCTTTTGGAGTCAATTTCTGAAGCTTTTTTATACACATGTTATAGATATAAAAAAAGTAGATATATTCTATTTTAATATACTTCTTCTCTCTATACAAAAGTGGGATAAATCTAACCATAAGAGGATAATATGTGAGAGTTATATAAATATACTTAAATATGAAAATAGGTTAAGTCCTCTTATAAAATGTCATATATGCAATGAGGTGTTCAAGGATAATATCGCTTTTATAGATGAGTTGAAACCAACTCACCCTAAATGTAGTAAATCTCACCCTATCGCCATTAAAAAGATGGTTAATTTTTTTAATACAAAAAATTCAATATTTTTGAGTGATGATGAGATAGAGCGATTATTAGAAATAATAATGAGAGGATTTTAAAGGATAGTTTTATGCAAAAATTAAATAAAATTATAGAGTTTACCAAAAGATTAAGACTACTATTTGTAGAAGATGATAGGTCAGCAAGAGTTTCAACTATAATACTACTTGAAGAGTTTTTTAATAATATTTTTATAGCAAAAGATGGAGAAGAGGGACTAGAATTATTTAAAACAAATTGTACTGATATAGATATTATAATAACTGATATAAATATGCCTAGACTCAATGGACTAGATATGATAGAGCAGATAAGAGAGATAGATAGTAATGTTCCTATAGTAATATTTTCAGCCAACTATGAGTCTGAATATTTTATTAGAAGTATCTATGCCAATGTACAGGGTTATGTAGTCAAACCTATAGATATTAATCAATTTTTAAATGTTTTAGACAAAGTTATTATAAAGATAGAACTACTTGAAGTAGAGAGTAAATTAAAAGAGCAACATCAATATTTGGAGTCTATTATCAATAGAGTAGATGACCCTATTATGGTGATAAGAGATGACTATACAATAGCCCTTATGAATGATATAAGTAAAAAAAATCTACGACATGATAAAATAGCTGATATAAATAATCCCAAATGTTATGAGGTTTCTCACAACATTACTACTCCATGTGATGGATTATCACACCCTTGCCCTCTCCAAATAGTAATAAGTACAAATACCAAAGTCACGGTAGTACACCAACACTTTAATAAAGATGGAGAGAGACACTTCCTGGAACTTATCGCAACGCCACTACTTGATGATGATAAGAATTGTATAGGTATCATAGAATCTGCTAGAGATATTACAAACTACCTAGATACACAAAAGAGACTAGAGAAACAAGCAAATCATGATAGCCTAACAGGGCTCCCTAATCGTAATCTTTTCCATGAAAAATTAGAGTCTGAGATAAACTTAGCCAAAGATAAAAATAGCCAAGTAGCTCTCTTTTTTATAGATTTTGATAAATTTAAAATTATAAATGATACACGGGGACACAAAGCAGGAGATACGGTACTTATAGAAGCAGGTAGTAGAATGAGAGACTCTTTGAGTCAAAAAGATACATTAGCTCGTCTTGGTGGAGATGAATTTACAGCTATTATTACCGATTTTAATGATATAAATGATTTGATTATAAAAGCAAAAACTATCCTTGATAGACTTAGACTGCCAATAATATATGACACTCATAGCCTCTCTATCTCTGGGAGTATTGGTATCTCTATATATCCTAATGATACTACTGATATATCTATGTTACTCAAATATGCTGATAAAGCAATGTATAGAGCAAAAGAGATGGGGAGAGATAATTTTCAACTACATTCATCTTCTCTAAATGAGGGAAAGAGTCCTGATGAAGTCTAAAAAATCCTATATACTCTTAAATATTACTATATTTTTTCTATTTTTTCTCTCTGCTCTATTTATAGACTATAACTCTAAAAAGAATATATCTACACTACTAACAAGTAATCTCAA
Source organism: Sulfurovum sp. (assembly GCA_045267865.1). Lineage (GTDB taxonomy): Bacteria > Campylobacterota > Campylobacteria > Campylobacterales > Sulfurovaceae > Sulfurovum. The sequence goes on from JASFZJ010000100.1 coordinate 35,136, forward strand.
ACTCTCCACAATGCAGTATCGTTCTGTTATGAACCACTATAATATATTGGCTGATAATGTCAAAAATATTGTTATTAATTCTCCTAAAGTTATAGATATATTTAAAAATGCCAAAGATGCAAATATAAGTCAAAGAGCTAAAATTCGTAACAAACTTAAAATAACGCTACAACAAAAATATAACTATCTTATAGAGTTAGGCTTTAAACAACTCCATTTTCATCTACCAAATAATATAAGCTTTTTGAGAATGCACAGACCTAGTAAGTTTGGTGATGACCTCTCAGATATACGATATAGCGTAAAGAGTGTAAATCAAACTCTTAAACCAATTAGTGGATTTGAGGCAGGACGCGTGGTGCATGGGTTTAGATTTGTCTATCCTCTTTTTGATAAAAAGGGAAATCATATAGGGAGTGTAGAGGCATCTATATCTTCAAAAGCTTTTAAAGATATACTACTTGATACATTCTTCTCTGATGTTCATTTTCTTATCAAAAAATCTATAGTTAATAAAAAAATATGGAAAAGTGAGAAATTAAAATTTTATATAAACTCTGCTGAACTCCCACAATACTATACAGAGAAGTCACAGGATAATAAACATTTAACTAAAATTAAAAAAAATAGAGATTACACAAAAAAGATAAAAAAATATATATTAGAAGATATAGCATTTTCTCTCTATAATGATATTAATAATAATATTGTCTCTTTTTTGCCTATTAAAAATATAAAAGACAAAGAGACCGTAGCCTATTTTGTTATATATAGTAAAGCCAAAGAGATAACTGGTATTCTATTTATGGCAAAAATTTTTAATATATTTTTGATATTTATATTTATTATTATAATTTACTTTATTCGTAGAGAGTACATAGATATTCAACTCCGAAAAAAAATAGAGAAAGAACTAGCAGAGCTAAATAAAAATCTATCAGATAGAGTAGAGATAGAGATTCAAAAAAGTAGAGATAAAGATAAAAAACTAATAGAACATTCTCGTCTAGCACAGATGGGAGAGATGCTAAGTATGATAGCACACCAGTGGAGACAACCCCTCTCAGCTATTAGCTCAACAGCTGTGGGACTAGAGATAAAAGCAGACCTAAATAAGATAGATAATGCCTTTGTAATAAAACAAGCTCAAAATATCTCAAAATATTCTCAATATCTTAGCCAAACTATTAATGATTTTAGAGATTTTTTTAAGTCAGATAAAAAGAAAAGTATAACTTCTTTCAAAGAGATATTATATTCTGTATTAAATATAGTAGAAGTTTCTATAACAAATAAGAATATAGATATAATAAAAAAGTGTAATAATCAAGAGTCGTTTAATACATACTCAAATGAGCTAAAACAGGTTATATTAAATCTACTTAAAAATGCAGAAGATGTATTAATAGAGAGAAATATAGAGAACCCCTATATAAAAATAACAACTTATAAGAGAGATGATAAATATATTATGGAGATAAAAGATAATGGTGGAGGCGTACCCAAAGATATTGAAAAGAAGATATTTGACCCATATTTCTCTACAAAGTTAGAAAAGAATGGAACAGGATTAGGACTATATATGTCAAAAACAATTATAGAAGAGCACTGTAAAGGTGAACTTAAGTTTATAAATAGCAAAAAAGGAGCTATCTTTTTGATAGTATTAGGTGAATGTATTGTTTAAACATATAAAGGTGGAGACACAGATACTATTTTCTATAGTAATATTAGCAGTAATGTTTTTTGCATTGACTATAACATTTATATACTCTAAATATCAGAAAATAGTGTCTCTTACTAGCCTAGAGAACCGTATTGTATTGTCTATAAAAGCATCAAAGCTTATTAATAAGATACAAAAAGAGAGAGGTATAACAGGTAATTATATATATAGTATTGGTGAAAAATATCACAATGAGCTAACTAGACGAAGAAAGCTTACCGACCACAGGATAAAAGAGTTAAAAAACTTTTTGAATAGCTCAAATATACATCAATATAAGATTGAACAAGTTATAAAACATCTATCAAAGATAAAGAGTACAAGAATACAAATAGATAATATAGCTGTATCTAATTGGTATGCTATAGAGTATTATTCACAACTAAATAATCTACTTTTAGATGTCATTGTAGAGATTTCAAAGACCTCTAATATAAAAGAAGTGACCAAAGAGATAATAGCATATAGCAATTTTTTGTATATAAAAGAGAACTCCATAGCAGAGAGAGAAGTGGGGATAGAGATAATCTCTCCTAAACATATAGACCATAAAAAAATCAATAGATTTAATATGTTAATTGTAAAACAAAATGTATATAGAGATATATATATAAAATACTCATCTCAAAAATCTATTGATTACTACAACAAAAAGATACAAGATACAAGTACAGAAAATGTTCAAAAAATAAGAAAAGTACTATTAAGTGCAAATATTGGTACAATCGCTAGAATTAATCCAACCTTTTGGTTTAATACAGTTACAGATAAGATAAATATCCTTAAGGGAATTGATGACTATCTCTCTAAAAATATAATTGCTACTATTAAAAATGAACTATCAATTATCAATAAAAGTATGATTATGCTTATTTTTATAACTATAGTAAGTATAACTATATTTATATTTATAGTTGGATTTATGTTAAGACTAATCCAAAATGAGAAGCGTCTAAAAGAGCTTATAGATAAATATATAATTAGCTCAACTACAGATACAAAAGGTATCATCACAGATGTAAGTAGTGCTTTTTGCAAAATATCAGGATATGAGAAAAAAGAGCTTATAGGTAAAGGTCATAATATAATCCGACATCCAGATATGCCCAAAAGTGCATTTACAGATATGTGGACAACCATAAAATCTGCCAAAACTTGGACAGGTGAAGTAAAAAACCTCCAAAAAGATGGAGGATACTACTGGGTCACAGCACATATAGAGCCACTATTTGATAAACGAGGAGAGATAGAGTCATATATTGCTATTAGAATTAACATAACAGACAAGATAGACCTCAAATCTGAAATAGCCAAAAATAGACTAAAAGACCAACAACTTATAGAACAATCTCGTCTAGCACAGATGGGAGAGATGCTAAGTATGATAGCCCACCAATGGAGACAACCACTCTCAGCAATTAGCTCTACAGCCGTTGGACTAGAGTTGAAAGCACAAAGAGGTGATTTGAATAGAGATAAGATTTTAAAATTATCTCAAAATATATCCAAATACTCTCAACATCTTAGCCAAACAATTAATGACTTTAGAGACTTTTTCAAAACAGAAAAAGAGGAAGTAGAGACCTCTTATAATGAGATGTTGGAGTCTGTACTCAATATAGTAGAGGTATCTATCGAGAATAAAAATATAGAGATAATCAAACGATTAAATTCAGAAGATAGTTTTAGCACATACTCAAATGAGGTAAAGCAGGTGATAATAAATCTCCTTAAAAATGCTGAAGATATACTATTAGAGAGAGATATAGAGAAAGGGTATATAAAGATACATACTTATCAAAAAGATAATAGATTTATACTAGAGATAGAAGATAATGGTGGAGGAGTCCCTATTGATATTGTAGATAAGATATTCAATCCATATTTTTCAACTAAAATAGGTAAAAATGGAACAGGACTAGGACTATATATGTCAAAAACTATAATAGAAGAACACTGTAAAGGTACTATAGATATAGAAAATAATGATAAAGGAGCTATTTTTAGAGTGACCCTATTTAAGTATTAGGCTACAAAAAATAATAGAGTACAAAACTTGTAATTTTATTTAGTGTTTTCTCACCTTTTATCACTTCAAGTACCAATTTTGTCTTTAGCTCTGTGCTGTATGTCATTTTTTTCCTGCTCATAATTTGCCCCTTATTTTATTGTCTAATTCTATCTAATTTAGAATTTATAGAATTATATTTTTTAAGAGCTTATAGCCATTATAAAGCATATCTAACATATATTTAGATATAATTTCACCAATTAAATTAAAAAGAAAATCAAATGAACTCTATCAAAAAATGCCTCTTTCCTGCTGCTGGTTATGGTACACGGTTTCTACCTGCGACCAAAGCCACACCCAAAGAGATGCTACCTATACTTACCAAACCACTTATCCAATATGGTGTAGAAGAGGCTGTAGAAGCTGGAATAAGCACTATGGCTATCGTTACAGGTCGAGGCAAACGCGCTATTGAAGACCATTTTGATATATCTTATGAGCTAGAGCATCAGATAAAAGGTGGCTCAAAAGAGAACCTACTAGATGATATTCGCTCACTTATCACCAATTGTACATTTTCATACACAAGACAAGTAGAGATGAAAGGACTAGGTCATGCTATCCTCACAGGAGAGACACTCATAGGAGATGAACCATTTGCAGTGATACTAGCAGATGATTTGTGTACCAATGAACAAGATAGCGTACTTAGCCAAATGATAAAAATATATGATAGATATAAGTGTTCTGTAGTAGCGATAGAAGAAGTGCCATTAGCAGATACCTCCAAATACGGTATCATAGCAGGAGAGCTTATAGATGGTTCTACCAATATCTATAGAGTAAATGATATGATAGAAAAACCAGACCCCAAAGATGCTCCTACAAATATGGCAATTATAGGTAGGTATATACTCACTCCAGATATATTTGATATACTCAAAACCACACCAGCAGGTAAAGGTGGAGAGATACAAATCACAGA
>JASFZJ010000101.1:0-13877 GCA_045267865.1 Sulfurovum sp.
CTTCCTAGCTACTTGCTAGATGTCTCAATGTTGTTGGACGCGTATTATAGCCCTTTTGTATTTGTTTGTCAAGGGTTTTGGTGAAATTCTTTGAAATTTGTTGAAATATTTTCTATATCTACACTTTGCTTACATTATATACATAATTTTAACTCTTTTATTTGGCTTAATATTCTCGTTTAAATATTTTGAGATATAATTTACCAAAAAGATACTACTTATGATACGAATATTACTACTTGAAGATGATAAACTTTTTAATGAGACGATAGAAGATTTTTTGAGTGAAGAGGACTTTGTAATCGATTGCGTGTTAGACCCCTACACTGCACTTGACTATAGCTATAAAAATAACTATCATCTCTATCTATTTGATGTAAACCTTCCCTATGAAAATGGATTTGAACTTTTGGGTAAACTTCGTGAAAGTGGAGATGAGACTCCTTGTATTTTCATCACTTCAAGAGATGATATAGAGTCTCTCAAAAGTGGATTTGGTGTGGGTGGTGATGATTATATTACCAAACCAATAGAACTTGAAGAGTTACTTTTGAGGATAAAAGCATTACTAAGACGACAAGTGAGAGTTGAACTGATAGATATAGATGGGTATAAATTTAATACTATAGAGAAAAGATTATCCAAAGATGGGAAAAACCTAGAACTTAGTATTAAAGCAGGAGAACTTCTACTCACGCTTTTGGAGTCAAAAGGTAATATTGTCTCCTCTGAACAGATAAAAGATAGCCTCTGGAGTAGTGAACAAGAGGCTAGTGACGGCTCTTTGAGAGTATATATAACCCAATTAAAAAAATATTTTCCTACACAGATAACAAATATCAGAGGTGTCGGCTATATGATGAGTCTATAATGAAAAAAGAGTTATTATCTGCTTCATTTGTCTATCTTTTGACTGTTTTTGCTCTAATGGCTACAATTTATCCATTTTGGAAAGAGTTGGAATTTAATCTCTCTAATATTTTAGTAGTTCTACTTTTAATCATTTTGGGATGGGGTTATATGTTTATTGTTATAATTTTTACACCAAAAAAGAAGATGGAAGATAGTCTAACAGCACTCACCCAAAATATAATCCATGAGCTAAATATTCCTCTCTCAACTATCAAAGCCAATAGCATGATGCTAAAAAAGAATATTACCGATGAGAAGTCTCTTAAAAGACTTCAGAGAATAGATGATTCATCAATTAGACTCAAAAAACTCTATGATGAGCTTGTCTATAGTATAAATAAGCAGATACACCCTATAGAAAAAGAGATATTTAATATAGAAAAAATCATTAAAGATAGAATAGTGGTCTTTGAAGAGCAGAAACGAAACTCTTTTGAACTATCTATTAATAGTTACACTATAAAAGCTGATAAGATAGGGTTTGAGCAGATTTTTGATAACCTAATAACAAATGCGATGAAATACTCTCCTAAAGATAGCACTATCTCAATAACTTTAAATGATAATATATTAAAAATAGAAGATAGTGGTGTAGGTATGAATGAAACGGAGCTTTTGCGTCTTTATGAGCGATATTATCAAGCCAATGACAATAAAGAGGGACAAGGAATAGGATTATCTCTAGTAAGAGAGTATTGTGATGAGCAGAATATCAAAATAGATATAAAATCACAACCAAATATAGGAACAAAAATTTATCTATCATTGATAAATATAAAAATTTGAGTTTAACTTGTTATAATTAGGAAATTTAATTCAAAGAAAAATAGATGCAACATTTAATAGATACTAATAACTTTTCAGATAAACAGATAGTCCAACTTCTTTATGATACAAAAGAGTTCAAAAGAGAACTCCCCTCACCTCTTTTGCAAGATAGACTTTTTATTACTCTATTTTTTGAGGATTCTACACGGACTCGTAGCTCTTTTGAGATAGCTGCCAAGAGATTGGGTGCAAATATTGTAAACCTTGATACTGCTAGAAGCTCAACCAATAAAGGTGAGTCACTTGAAGATACTTTTGCCAATCTTTGTGCTATGGAGCCTGATGGTGTGATAATCCGTCACAAAGATAATAATGCTCCCCAAATATTGGCTAATATGCAGATGACAAGAGTTATCAATGCAGGAGCTGGAAATTATGCTCACCCAACTCAAGCACTACTTGACCTATTTACTATTATTGAGCATTTTGATATTGACCCTTTTGGAGATGAGTTAAAAGGTAAAACTATCGCAATTGTAGGAGATATTATAAGCTCTCGTGTGGCTAGTTCTGGTATTAGACTCTTTGAGAGAATGGGTATGAAAGTAGTACTTGTTGCTCCCAAACCATTTATGCCAGAGAATAATCTTCCTCAATATGAAAATCTTGATGATGTGATAGATGAAATTGATATTATTATGAGTCTAAGAGCTCAATTAGAGAGACATAACAGATCCTATTTTGAGAATTTTGATGATTATGCAAAACAGTATTGCATAGACCATAATCGTATTGGGGATAGAGATATTTTGCTTCTTCACCCAGGACCTGTGATGAGAAATATAGATATAAGTGATGACATGCTCAAAGATAGCCGATGTAAAGTGCTTGAACAGGTCAAAAATGGTGTCTATATGCGTATGGCTATCCTCAAACTTCTTCTTTTGGACTCATAGATTTGGGTATATGGCTAAATAGAGAGAGTGGTTTTACAAAGATAACTCAATTAGCAAAGAAGAGAGAACCGTTTCTTTTTGTAACATCTTTTGACCAAAATAAGATATTTGCTAAGCCTTTGGATACTCTTGATAGTGATATTTACTATAAGATAGAAGAGAAAAGAAACTATAAAGCTCAAAAGAGAGAAAAAGAGTTTTCGTTTAGTAAGCATCCTATAGAATTTAAGAGCTACAAACAAGCTTTTAATAGAGTAATAGAGGAGATACAGTCAGGTAATAGCTATCTTCTTAACCTCACATTTGCTACTCATATAGAGACTAACTTAACTCTTCAAGAGATATTTACCTACTCAAAAGCCAAATTTAAACTCTATTTTAAAGATGAATTTATATGTTTCTCTCCTGAGAGATTTGTAGAGATAGAGGGAAATAGTATATCTACATATCCTATGAAAGGGACGATAGATGCAAATATACCAAATGCAAAAGAGAAAATACTAAATAACCCAAAAGAGTTGGCTGAACATATAATGATAGTTGATTTAATGCGTAATGATTTGGGTATTATCGCTAATGATGTCAAAGTAGAGAAATTTCGTTTCGTAGAGAAGATAAAAGCAGGAGAGAAAGAACTTTTGCAAGTTAGTTCTCATATCTCTGCCAAGCTCTCCTTAGATTGGAGAGATAATTTGGGTATCATTCTCTCTTCACTTCTCCCTGCTGGTTCTATCACAGGTACGCCCAAAAAAAGCACAACTAATATTATAAACCGTATAGAAGATTATCATAGAGGATTTTATACAGGTGTATTTGGAGTATTTGATGGAGCATCATTTTACTCTGCTGTAATGATAAGATTTATAGAAAAGAGTAAAGATAAGTTAGTTTATAAAAGTGGTGGTGGGATTACTATTGATTCAAATTTGAAGAGTGAATACGATGAGTTGTTAGATAAAATTTATATAGCTGTTTAAGCTGATAGATAAATCTATCAACTTAAACAAAACTTGTTTCCAACTCCTCACAAAAATCGTGAGGATTATAAAAGATGCTTAAAAAGCTTCTCTTACATACCGTTTGGATTAGCTGGTGCTACAGGAGCTGTAGGGTCAAGTTCTGGTGAATATACCCATGATGGTTGGCTCAAGTAGTTAGGAGTAATATCATTTTTAGGGATTTTACCTAGAGGTCTAACATAGTCAGGAGTCTCATTACGCATAATCATTTCATCTCTATTGTAATTAACAGCACCTTTTGATTGGTCCATAGCAGAGAATAGTTGAATAGTTGCAGTATCTTCGAATCCGATTAGTTTCATATCACCTTTAGCAGAGTGACAAGCAACACAGAAGTTTTGTACTTTTTTACCACCGTCAGTAGCAACTCTCAAGTACATAAAGTTTGTATTTGAAGGATGTGGTTCGTGACATGATACACAGTCAAGTTTACCATTGTTCAATAAGTTTGCAGGAACATCAGCAATTGCTGGGTTAGGAATAATACCTATTGGGTGAGTCGTGTGCAAGTGAATTGGTTTAATACCAGCTCCACCAAATTGCTCTAGTTCATGACAACCAAGACATTTAGAAGCTACAAGCTCTTTCAATGATTTCCCATTTCTTGGGTTGATCATATGTGTGTTTTTAACTGCAAAGATTTTGTTATCCATTGCAAAGTGAGCACTGTGACAACCTAGACAAGTAATATCACTGTGTGGTCCAACTGCAAAAGAAGCAGAAGTTACAAGTAGTAAAGCCGATAGCGTTTTCATTATTTTCATAATTTTCCTTTTTTAATATGAGGTAATAAAATTATACACATAGTAAAGTTAAATAATCTTTAAATTAACCGATTAATAACAAAAAAATAACTTTTTTTTAATAAGTTACACTATTTTAATAGTATTTAAAATATTTATAGTGAGGATTTTATAATAATAATAAGTATATGGAATAATTGTGGGGAAATTGTGTAATTAGAGATAACAAAAATGTTATCTCTAAAAATTTATGACATCTGTTTTGCTACTTCTGCTGCAAAATCTTCTTCAGCAACTTCAACACCTTCACCAACTTCTAATCTCACAAAGTTAGTAATAGTAGCTGTTCCACCAAAAGATGATGCTTTATCTTCTATATATTGTGCTACTGTTTTAGTATCATCCATTACAAAATTTTGGTCAAGTAGGCATTGCTCTTGATCTAGTGTTGTATTGTCTGCTATAAATCTAGCTATTTTACCAGGCAAAATTCTATCCCAAATTTTCTCAGGCTTACCTTCTGCTTGAAGTTCAACTTTAAGAGCATTTTCAGCCTCTGTCATAACTTCTGTAGTTAATTGACTCATTGAGATATATTGAGGAATATTTTTAAGCGTTTTGCCTAATCTACCTAACTCTTCATTCTCTTTCTCAATAGCTATAATTCTACCTTTAGTCTCTTCTGCTACAAATTTAGCATCAAAATCTTTATAAGATAGAGTAGTTGGACTCATAGCTGCTGCATGCATAGCAACATCTCTAATAGCTAAAGTCATAGCCTCTGCTGTCTTAGCAGAATCACATTTAGCTTCGATGATTACACCATTTTGGCTATTTGAGTGTACATAACCATTAACTGCTGTAGTCTTATCAGCATCTATCAATGATGCTCTTCTTACTACAAGCTTCTCTCCAATAGTTGCTACTTGCAAAGATAAATACGCTGTAAATGGCTCACTATTGATAGTTGAACCATTAATAGCATCAGCATCTACTAGGCTATTATCAAATGCATGGTTTACTACTTCACTAAGAACTGATTTAAATTTATCATTTTGAGCTACAAAGTCTGTTTGAGAATTAATCTCTATAATAGATGCTTTATTTCCCTCAACTTTTACAGCAATAGAACCCTCAGCAGCTACTTTTCCAGCTTTTTTAGCTGCAGCTCCCATACCTTGGTCTCTAAGCCATTCAACAGCTTTATTCATATCTCCATCAGCTGCTGTGAGGGCTTTTTTACAATCCATCATACCAGCATCTGTCATCTCTCTAAGTTTTTTAATATCTTTTGGTCCAAAGTTTGCCATAGTTACGCCTCTGTCACTTTTACTTCTTCAGTAGTCTCTACAACTACAGCTACTTCTTCAACTTTAACTTCTTCTACTTTAGTTTCAACTTTAACTTCAGCTACTTCTTCTACTTTAGTCTCAACTGCAACTTCAGCTTCTGCCATAAGAGTTTCCATTTCTGTAGTAGATACTTCTTCTACATCATTACCATTTGCTTCGTCAAAGATAGCCTTACCTTCGATAATAGCCTCTGCCATCTCTTTACAGAAAAGGTTAATAGAACGGATAGCATCATCATTTCCAGGAATTGGGTAATCAATTACATCTGGGTCACAGTTAGTATCAAGTGGAGCGATAACTTTCATACCCATTCTTCTTGCTTCATTTACAGCAATATGCTCTTTAACTGCATCAATAACAAATATCATATCAGGTAATTTTTTCATATGTCTAAAACCTTCAAGATAAGAAGATAGTTTCTCTTTCTTTCTCAAAAGCATCAATGCTTCTTTTTTGGTAAGCATATCAAGCTGACCATTCTCTTCCATCTGCTCAATAATTTCAAGTTTTCTGATAGATTTTTTCATTGTTGGATAGTTTGTAAGCATTCCACCTAACCATCTTGTAGCAACAAAAGGCATACCACATCTCTCTGCATGTTCTTTTACTGCTTGTCTAGCTTGTTTTTTTGTACCAACAAATAGTACTGTTTTACCCTCAGATGCGGCATCCCTTACTATATTATATGTATATTTAAAATATCTAAGTGTTTTTTGAAGGTCAATAATATATATATTTTTTCTAGCACCAAAAATAAATTTCTTCATTTTTGGATTCCATCTTCTAGTTTGGTGTCCGAAGTGTACACCACATTCGAGTAAGTCTTTCATTGTTACCATAATTTTTCCTTGGTTAAATATTAATTATTAAAAGCAAAAGCTTCGAGTTAGGTTTAGTCCACTGTAGTCCTTAATGCAAAAAGCACAACCATTCAAGGAGTAACTACATGAGTATTTCCAAATTTCACATAGAAATAAGGATAAAGATTATATCTGAATTTTTGTTAAGAGTTGATTTATAGTAAAATATTTATATTTTATCCTATCTGTTTATTAAAAACATATTATCTCCCAATAACGATTTAGCCCTCTTTACACTAAACCTATCTTTATAAATACGCCCTAATATATCTAAGTGGTCTCCTAGAAATCCTACATCTACCTCTATATTTTCTTTGAATAGTTCAAAATATTTTTTAGCATTTTTGGTATCACCACGAATGAGATATATCTCAGCCAAAGTCTCTGCTGAAAAATAGTCACCTTTATCCATTCCAATAGTTGCCACATCAAATGCCATACCCAAATCACCACCAATAAGATAATACCACGAAGCACGACGATAACTATGACCTTTAAGTACACTATTTGCAATCAAAATACAACTATTTTGCCTACTCAAATCACCCTTTTTCATTACAAAATAGTTACACTTACCATAATCTCTAGTAGTAGCAAAAGCATCCTCTTTATTAAATCCCAAAGAGATAGTATCACTCCAAGCCATCGTAATATATAACAAAAATAGAACTCTTTTACTCATTTATATCCTTAATTTTAATATACAGCAACACTCTCTAATCGCCATATTTTACCTTTATTCATATTTCTGTGAGTATATCAATATTTATATAAAATCTCCTTACAAAAGAGCATTTCGCACCATTGTAACACAACTCAAAGCTTATTAAAGTACAATCGCCTCTATGAAACACTTAAGAGGCTACTCTAGAAAATACTTCTCACTAGCAGTTATTGCGATGTACTCCACTTTGCACAAGCTTTGTTGGATAGATAGCAATCTACAGTACCATAAAAAAGCCTTCGTCTATCACGAGTACAAAACTGCGTCTCCTGCTTTGTCTATTTTTTATTAATCATACTTTTGGTGCGTGATTAGGCACCCTACATTTTTATAATTATAATGGACAGACAAAAATGACAAAAACTATATTAAGCCTTGTCGTGGCTACAATTTTGACAAAGCCTAAATTTAAATTTGTTCAGCCTGTTGTGCCTGATATGCGATGCAATATAATAGTCATAGATGCCCACTCGCTTAAAACTCTCATCACTTTTACTCGTTTGTATAATACAAACGAGTAAAATGCAGTTTTGTAGCGAGGTAAAGTAAATTTTAATAATATATAAAAAATAATGTTATAATTATCCGTATAATTATATAGTTAATTAAAAGGATATAAAATGGTAGCTTACACACAAAATGAACTAGTATCAGCCACAGAGATTTCTAAACAGTTTGGTGAATATATTTCAAAAGTCAAAAATGGTTTAGTGGATAAAATAGGTGTCTTAAAAAACAATAAACTCAACGCTGTTATCTTATCAGTAGAAGAGTATGAACGAATGGCTACAGCAATGGAGACTCTTGAAAATATACAGATACATCAAGAAATAAATGAGCGACTCAAAACACCCAAAGAGGAGTATATAGACGGTGAGGATGTTTTGAAGAAACTCAACTTATCTTTGGATGACTAATCTATGTATGCTTATAAATTTCATCCCGAAGCCCAAAAAGAGTTAGAGAAACTAAATAAGTCTATACAGATACTATTTACTAAAACTTTAAAAAAAATACTCAAAAGTCCTGAACTAGGATTAGATTTAGGTCATAAAAACAATCTTGACCTCTCAGGTCTGAAAAAAATATATTTTGATAATAAACGCTATCGAGTTGTTTATGAAGTCTTGGACGATGAGGTATTGATACATCTCATAGCTATTGGCAAACGAGATAATATGGATGTTTATAAAAAAGCTAGTGAGAGGGTTTAGAGATGAATGAAAATATAAAACAATTAGAGTATATAAGAGACCAACTAGCTTGGATAAAATCAAAGGTACAATTAGATAATCAGTTAGGATTGCATGATATAAATAAACTTAGTGAAGATATTTTTATGCACATTCTTAATGATGTATATGATTTAAATTTACAAAATGCTAATGATATGCTTCATAATGATTTTCCCTCTATTGATTTGGTTGATGGGGTTAATAAAAAAGTAATTCAAGTTACTTCAACTAAGACTCTTCTAAAAGCTCGTGATACAGTTAAAAAACTAGAAGATTTAAAATTTCATAAAGTTACAGATAAGACAAGTGCTAGTTTAAAAAACTCTATATCATTTTTTAGGAATTTAAAAGATTATAAAGATTACGAACTTAGTTTTTTATATATTAAAGAAAAGCCAAATATCACTAAAAAATGGACGAATCTTTTAGAAGAAGAGGGATTAAGTGAAGATAACATATTAGGTATTGATGATATTCTAAAGATTATTCAATCTAATCCTTCTAAATGTCAGATAGTTTATAAAACCATTCAACAGCGAATGGATAATATCTCTTTTAAATTTAATATAGACTCTTATTTTGATTCTTTTGAGCCTCATTTAGAAAAAAATACATCTCATAAATTTAAAGGATATGAGAGTAGTTTTACTGATTTTATCCAATCAGCTAATAAAGTATTTAAACTCTATGCAGTAGGAGGAAATGGAAAATCTCATTTACTTAAATATTTTGCATCTATTAAAATAGAGTATATTCCTTTAATTTTTACGAAACAAATCAATATAGAAGAAGATTTAAAAAAGTTAGGTTCAAACAAAAAATATCTTTTGGTTTTTGATGATATAGATAGATTTTTAGATACACCTATTTTAGTAAATTTACTCTCATACTCTTTATCTAATGATAATATCAAATGTATGATATCATATAGAACAGCTTCTAAAAATATTATAGAAACTGTATTTAGAAAATATAATCATATTGATAAACAAGAGTTAGAAATTATTTGGAATACTGATGAGTGCCAAGAGTTGATTAAATCTATTGCTCCGAATTTAGAAGAACAGAAAGTTACAAAAATTGCTCATCAATTTAATAATAATCCCTATTTAATAACACAAGCACTTCATGGAAAGATTGATAATATTAAAGATTTTTCTAAAAAAATAGTAGATGATACACAAGTCGCATTAGAAGACTTTAATTTAAGTGTTAAAGAAATTAATGATTTATTGTTTGAACTATCTTTGTTATCTCCCTTATCTAAAAGAAATGTTTCTAAAGAGTATAAAGAGTATAAAGAAATTATAGATGTGTTAGTAGATAAAAAGATACTTCGTGAATTGGCTTCTAAATATAGATTTAATCCTGATATGTTAGGAGATTTATATTTAGCTAATTATATAGATGAAAACAAAAGTAATTTTGAACAGATAATAGAGTCTAATTTAACAAATTTTTCAGATACAGTTTTTACAAATTTGAGTTATGCACTTGTTTATAATAAGAGTGATTCTTTGCAAGATTTTATTAAGAAGATTATAAATAGATGGATAGCTAATCAAGAGTATAAAAATGAGTATTTAGAATTAATTAATAAGATAGTTTATTATGCTCCGATGGAGAGCTTTATCTATTTAGAAAAAGCTACTAAACAATTAAAGCCAAAATCAACCAATGCCTTAGGTATGGATAGTATGTGGAGAGGTATAGTAACTACTTTTTCTCCACCCAATGGAGATTGGTCATCTGATGGTGATGCTATTAATCTTGAAAGTATAGAACCCATTATCTCAAAATTGATAGTTTCTCTTAAAAACAATGTACCTTGTGAAGAGTTAAAGATAAATCATATTATTAATTATCTAACATCAGATATAGTTGTAGCTTTACCAAAACCATACTATGATAATCAAACACTTGATAGTATATTCAAAAAATTAGTTTCTCCTTTAGATACTAGAAACTTTGATACGATTTTACAAGCTCTTGAAATTATGGATAAATGGTTATATGAAGTACCTATGAATTATGAAAAAATTGATTTATTAAAAAAATCAGTAGAAAGCCTACTTAGTTCAACTTTTGATACTACGAGTTCAGAAGGTTTTACCTTTACAATGGGACATACAGCATTAAATTTAAAACATAAAAAAATATTAGAAATCATAGAATATAGCAAAAATATATTATTAAAAATGTTAGAGAGTGATAATACAGGAATTTTATATAAAGCTTTAGACTTGATAACTAATATAGGAGGTCATTTTCTTGATACATTATCTAAAGAAAATCAAGAGTTTTATCTAAATATTAAAAAAGAAGCTTTGTCAAAATGTAAAGAGGTTTTAAAAAGAGAAAATAACTTTTATACAATAAGTAAAATAGAAGATTTAGCTATTCGTACATTGCAATTTAGTTCTATAAAAGATGAAGCTTTAAGTGTATTGAATTGTATTGATAGAAACAATGAATATATTTTTTACCAAATTATAAAAAATACAGATGTATTAATATTAAATTATCAAGAATTTTATATTAATTGTATGCAACAAGAAGATGTCGGAGAGTGGATAAATCAAAATGAAAGAAAAAAAGCAAAGGATAAAAAACCATCAGCTAATGAATGGGAAATAATAGATACTCTATTAAATCAATATAAAACATCTCAACGGTATTTGGACCTCTTGAATAGTTTAGATATGAGTGCATGGAATAGTACACATACTCTAATGTTAATATTAAAAAAATGGTTAAGTGCAGATAATAAAACTTTTATAGATACGGCAATGAATCATTTAGAAAAAATAGATAATAAAGTTATTTCTAATGTACTTAAAGAAGCTTTACTATTAGAGGGACTTGTTAAAGTTAATATAGATGATATAACTGAACAAACTAGTGAATCAGATATACGAATATATACAAATGCTATATTAAAAAAATATGATGCAAATAGTTTAAATATTTTACAGAAGATAATAGATGTCTCAAAAAATAAAGATGCTCAATATATTAGGTGGATTATATCTATAGTATCTCGTGATATGTATTTTAAAATTAAAGATAATATTGAACTGTATAATGATTTTGAACCTTTTATTATTCAATTCTTAGAATGGCAGTTAGATTATACTCTTGATGTTGAAAGTTACATAACTCATCATATTTTGTATGATACAATTCTTCCAATAGGTAAAATTTCTGATAAAGTTAAAAATATTTTAGAGAAAATCGTAAAAAATGAAAATATAGTGATGAATGAATTTAAGCTCAAACCTATTTATGAAGTATTAGGGTATGGATTAATCCAAACTATAGATATATTATATACAAAACTAATATCTAAAAAAGAAGATGGTACTTATAAATATACTTTTACACATTACTTTGACCATTCTGATATAACAGAAGTGATTTTAATGAAATCTTATGTCCATAATTATGAAGATTTTAAATTTTTAGTTGATAAAACACTCAGTTACTATTTAACTCCTGTGGAGATAGTTACTAATGAGAATAGAGAATATGAGCGTAGAATACATTTAGACTATTTTTTAAAGTATGCTCAAGAAAAAGAGTATATAGAGAGACTATTTGATGAGTTAGTTATTGCTACTGATATTAAAAAAATCAAATTTTTATATACTATAGTACCTGTATCCTATGATTATGTTAATATCATTATAAAAAATTTGAATTTACTTAATGATAAGGTAGAGGATAAAGAATTAATAAATTATCTAACACAAATGGGAAAAATAAAATCTTGGTCTAGTTCACCTATGCAAAATAGTGATTTAGTTTTAAGTGAAGAGGTTTTATTTACAGAAATATATAACAGAGTTGATTCTTTATCTTTACGGTTAAAATTAAAAGAGGAATTAAAATATATTGAAATTAGAAAACGAGAAGAGATAGAAGAAGATATAGCTTATTTATTGGGTAAGTGATGGTTGAGATTAAAGAGTTTTCTCTTCATGAGTCTCAAAAATATTTATATTTATCCCAAAGATTAGAAAATTCTTATGGAACAGATTGGTATGATTGTGAAGAAGATGCAAAGTATATTTGGCTTATAGAAAATATTGAAAACCCTTTAGGATTTTTGAGTTATAAAGTTTTACTCTTGCCTAATAAAATAGATTTTATTTATATTGTTAAAATTTATCAGCAATTCTAACTGAAACCTCCAAAGCAAGAGATTACAATACTATAATCCTCTACCTAAAGATTTAGAAGCATAATAAAAGGTAAATTATCACTATATTATCCTTTTATATGCTCTTTTTTGACCATAATTATTCCAATAACTCCATTTTTGGCATAACTATATCAATCAGTGCATACCTCCCCTATTGCGTACTCTATAAAGAGCCTATTTTTCTACTATTACTTTATATCTTCAAGATGTAAGCCATCAATCCAACCCTTTATGCGAGGACTTTTTACAAACAAATATGAAGCTATATCCTTTTGTCCTAATATCTTTAATTAGTGGAGTTTTGCTAGTAGATGTTCTTTCTCTAACCATCGTTTTGTGGCATTGATTTCACAATCTTGTTTTGCTTCTCCATCTTTATTGCTAATCATCTCAGGAAGGAGTGGAAGTACAGTTTTATGTTTAGGATGAGCTATTATTGGTGTGACTGCACTATGGTAATATTCTATATACTTATTGCCATCTTTATCTTTTTTTTGTTTGGTTTGATATTGTGGGCAGTATATTTTTTGAGAATTATGATAGTGTGTTCCATCAACTAAAACTAGTAGAGTATTATCAAAATATTGATACTCATCTAATGCTTTTTTCTCTAAGAGTAATTTATAAATTTTATCAAATATCGGTTGGAGTTTATCAACTTCTATATCATCCAATACATCTCTAATATGGTATCACTAGGTATTTTATCTACACCAAAAAGCGACTTTGCATTATCTCTTCCTGCTTGATTATTCATATTTCTTTGAAAGTTCAACCAAGAACCACTTTGAAAGTAAAAAATACCAAAAGCTGACAAAAATATATCTTCCATACTATAGGTAATGTGTTTATTCCCTCTTTTATCTGGCAATTTTTTTGCTTCTTCTCTTATTATGCCAATATTTCTTTCTAATGCAGTCATCTTTAACTCCTTTTCTTCTATTTTAGCATATTTTAGGAGTTATTTATTTTCAGTTAGAATTGCTGATATTCATCACACGGTAATTAAGTTCTTTTCTAAAATATGAGATATTGAAGATTATTGAGGTGTTTAAGAGGCATGGTAAATAGTGACTAAAATACTTATGATATAATAATCAAAAA
>JASFZJ010000102.1:0-13131 GCA_045267865.1 Sulfurovum sp.
ATCTCATAGATGAGGTTAGTGAAGCTATAGAACTTGTGGTATCCAACCCTCCATATATCGCAGAAGATTTTATATTGGAGTCCAATGTCATAGATTATGAACCAAAAGAAGCTCTTTTGGGAGGTAGAGTTGGTGATGAGCTACTTAAACAAATTATAACTGATGTCAAAGCTAGAGACATTAAATATCTAGCGTGTGAGATGGGATATGACCAAAAAGAGCCTATAGAAAACTTTGTTAATGAAATAGGAGTAGAATATATAAAATTTTATCAAGACTTATCAGAATTTGATAGAGGGTTTTTGATTAGATTTGGAGGGGATTAGATGAGCGATTTTATTACAGAAATTAAAATAAACAAAGTAAGACACTTAGAGAATATAGATATTAAACTAGGTGAAACAAAAAAGCATTTGATTTTGACTGGTAAAAATGGGTGTGGGAAGACTAGTGTTTTGGAGGAGTTGAATAAGTTTTTTGAAAATAAATTTATAGATAAAAAAATCTCTGAACAAGATGCAATGAAACAATATAATACTTTATATCCTATTTTTAATAAAGAGGTATTATATAGAGATGATATTTTTAAGCCTGAAACTGAGTATATATACGCTTTTTTTCGTGATAAACGGCGTAAAGAACCTATGATAGAATCAAAAGGTGCTAAAAAGTTAGAGTTATCTAAAGATAAAACAGCTAAACTCAATGACTATTTCTTGCAATATCTTGTGAATTTGAATATAGATTTACTATTTGCTAAAGTGGATAATAAAAAAGAGAATATTAAAGCCTTAGAAAAATGGTTTTTAAATTTTAACAATATAATGAAACAGATATTTGATGACTCTTTTCAGATAACTTTGGATAGAACAGATTATACTTTTTGGATAGAGAGAGATAATAGAGAGCCTTTTACTTTCAATACTTTATCTGCTGGATATAGAGCTATTATAGATATTGTAAGTGAGATAATTATGAAAATATCTACAACAAAATCCAAAAGCTTTAATTGTAAGGGCATCGTTTTAATTGATGAGATAGATATTCATCTTCATGTAGAGCTACAAAAAGATATTTTACCAATGCTTATAAGCTTTTTTCCTAATATTCAATTTATTGTGACTACTCATAGCCCTTTTGTCTTGTCTTCTATTGAGAATAGTGTGATTTATGATTTGGAGAGAAAAGAACAAGTGAATGGAGAACGATTATATATTGCTTCTTACAAAGATATTGTCAAAAATTATTTTGAAATAGATAATGAGGCTTCTCAAATTTTGGAAGATATGATAATCCAATATGAAAATTTTACAAAGATATTTGTAGATAATGGATTAGATATAGAAGATGAAAAAGAGTTATTACATCTTGATATTAAATTGGATGAAATTGCACCAATGATGACACAAAATATATATCTTAGATTTAAAGAAGCACAAGATAGGATAAGAGAAGATGATTAAAGTAGAGAGAAAATTAAATCCCTCTTTTACGAAATATGATGAAAAAAGCGTAAAAGATGCTTTGAAAATAGATTTTGCTAGAAAATGTTATCTATGTGAAGAGGTAACGCGTCATTGGGAAGTAGAGCATTTTTATCCACAAAAATATTATCTTCATCTTATCAACGATTATGCTAATCTTTTTTATGTCTGTCAAAAATGTAATAAAATCAAACCGAAAAATATTAATACTGATTGTGATGATGAGATTTTGAATTGTTGTGAAGTAGATGTTGAAGCTTATATTAAATTAATACTTAATACAAAAGAGTGTAAAGTTGAAATCATAAAACTTCAATCTCATAAAAACTTAGATAAAGCAATTTATAATACTATCAGGCTTTTAGATAGAATTTATAATGGAACTAATTCGCAAAGTGATTCTTGTGAAGATTTAAGAGATGAGATTAAAGATATAATTATAGATTTTCGTAAGAAATTAAGTACATATAAAGCAAGTAAACTGAAACAAGCTATTAGCAAAGAGATAATAGAAGATTTAGATATAAAATCATCATATTCAACTTTCAAACGATGGATAATCAGAGATAATCCAAAACTTCACAATAAATTCAAACAATACATAGGAGACAAAAAATGAACAAAACATTCAGAATAATAACAATGGGGTACTTGATACTCTTATCGCTTGTACTCGGAGCTGGATTATATGCAGGTATAGTGGTTGCACCCGTGACTTTTCATACAGATTTGTACTTAGGTGCTGATTTGCTTACACACTTTCAAGAGGGTCAGATTATGACAGAGAACTTTTTGAGACTCTCTTATATGGTTGATGTGATGGTTTTGGCTGTGATACTTTATGAGGGTTATAAGTTCAAGAAGTTTGAGAGAGATACTGTGACGCAAGTGGCTACATTTTTTGTACTAGCTACTGGACTTTTATTTGGTCACTATTATATACCTGATATTATAGATATGCAAAACCAAGGTCAAGTGGTGACGGAGAGTATAGCATTTATCAATACACACAAAGGAAGTGAGATAAACTTCAAGATATTTGCCTTTGCTACTTTGATACTTATCGTGCAGAATATGCGTAAGGCTTGTAAGTAGTAGTATAGAGTGATAGTAAACTTTTAGATAATTATATATAGAAATAGGAGTATAAAATGTCCGAATTAGAAAAAATAGAACAATTAGAAAAAGAGATTAGAGAGCTTAAGGGTTTAAATAAATACTCTAATAAAGAAACTTTTTCATATTCCAAAATAAATTTACGAGAGTTAAAAGGTGTTGTTTCTCTTAAAAAAATATTTACTAACAGAGCTTTTGATGAATGGTTCTCTTTTGATAAGAAAATACCTAGTGATGATATACTTTTTTTAGAGGTTTTACTTTCTAAGTATGGAAAACTACTCAAAGCCTACAAAGAAGAAACACTAAAAGCAAACTTCATTATACCGATTATTAATCGTGTAAATTTTTTCTCATTAGAGATGGAAACTTCTCCATTTTATGAAGAAACTATCACATACATAAACGAAAACTTTATCTTTACTGGTACAACAGATTTTATTGTCTCAAAAGGGCTAGAATATAGCGAAAAACCCTATTTTTTCATTCAAGAGTTTAAAAAGGGTATCAAAGGCTCAGACCCCGAACCACAACTACTAGCTGAACTCATATCTGCCATAGAACTAAACAGTGATAAATCTATGCGAGGTGCTTACATCGTAGGTGCTATTTGGAATTTTGTGATTTTAGAAAAATTAGGCAAAGATGAGTATCAATATTTTGTAAGTGAAAATTATGACTCTTCTAAGATAGGAGATTTAAAAGGGATTTATCAAAATTTGGTTTTTGTTAAGGAGGAGATTATTGAGAGGGTGAAGAGGGAGGAAGAAGCATGAGTAAAATATTTGTGATAAGCCTATAATATAGCAGAATTTGATAGAGGGTTTTTAATTAGATTTTAATGGAAAATATCATAATTAAAAAAGTTTAATTCCACACGGTTAAAACTTAAAGCGATATACATCCCTCTGCCCAATTACCTTGACATATTTTGTCTTTTTGTTTTTTATCTAGTTTGGCATGGTATCTTATTAGTGTTTTAAATAGTGCCAAATCTTTTGCCAATATCGCTTTCTCTATTGGTCTATATCCATTTTTATCTTTGACTTCTACATCTGCACCATTTTTGATTAGTAGTCTTACTATTTTATTATCGCCTCTGATAAAAAGCTCTTCTAGTTCAAATTTACCATTAATTATCTCTGAAAATAGTCCATCTAAAGATGGTTTTAGTCCATTATCTATTAGTAGCTGTAGTATCTCTAGGTTGCCATTTTCTATGGCTACTCTCAACATAGAATCTCTCTCTAGTTCTACAGAAGCATCATAGTTGAGTAGTAGTTTGACTATATTAGGATACTCCATACCTATAGATAGGGCTGTATCTTTGTGATTGTCTGTAGCATCTATATCTGCTCCATTATCAAGTGCTGATAAGATACCATTTATATCTCCTCTTCTTGACGCATTTAGCAGGTCATCTTCTACTGTTCTTTGGAGTATTATCTTTTCTTCGTTGGTGGTTTTATCACAAGCTATCTTCTCTCCTATGGCAAATTTACTACTTCTTGACCTTATATAGTGAGCATTTGCTAAACTAGTCTCCAAATCATCAGACATATTTATCCTATTTATTTTGAGGTAGAGTTTATCTTCTCTGAGATAGGTGGTTATCTCTCCTCTATCCTCTTCTGAATAACACGAATAGCTAGAGGCATTCTCTTCATTTTCACATGAGAAATCTATATCTTTTTTGGCATTAAATCCATCTCTTTGGGCAAACCATATATAAAAAGAGTGGTTATCTTTGCTTTGGTATTTTAGCTCATTAGCTTCTACAATTATATCTTGTGGTGGTTTGAGGCTCTGTTTGAAGCTTTTTTTATCAAATTTATAACACTCTCTTAATGTCTTTTTGTGGTGGATACATAAAGCTTTAAGTAATACCTTAGACTCTTCACTACTCTCATCGTCACTAGACCAAAAAGCTGTTTTGTTTTTTTGTGATGATAGCTCTTTATCATTTGGTAGTTGCCAATCAGATAATCCGTATAATGTAAGCATCTCACAATAATTAGAGGCATCTTCTAGTCTTACATTTTGGTTGGGAATATCTTGAGAGAATATTATATATTCCAAATTTATCTTAGATTGAGAAAATAGAGGAGAGATAAATAGAAATGAGGCTATTATGAGTTTGATATACATAGTGTTTTCCTTATTTTAAATAAAGATGTATAATACCATAAATTATCAAACAAAAAGGGTAAATAGTGTCAAATAAAGATAAAAATATAGCTGATAATAAGGCTATGGATATGTTACAAAAAGCTGTTGATTATGCAGAAAAAGAGTTATTGAATAGTGGGTCATTTAGACCATTTGGTGTAGTTTTGGACAGTGATGATAGTGAAATTATAGAAAATATGATAGAAGATGTAGAAGAGAGCTACGATAAGATAGGTGAAGAGATAGAGTTGATTATAGCTTGTAAAACTATAGATATAGTAGTGTTGGCGATAGAGACAAATGTCCCAGAGAGATTAGCTCATAAAATAGAAGATGACCCCAAAAGTAGCATTAGGTTACATATTGAAGAGAAAAGTCAAGTCGGTAGAGTCATATCAGCTAGATATATATACATACCTTATCAGCTATACCAAAAAGAGCCAAATGAACTGTTTATAAAATTCTATAATCCTCTACCTGTAGGCTTAAAAGCAGAGTATATTACTAAGGAAAAACATAATATAGAGTTAATATAAATATATAAAATTCAAATATATGGTGTGTAGTATAGAAACATATAAATAAGATAATTTTGGGATAAGAGTATATTAAATTTTTTGAGATAGAAATAGTGCTACAATTACGCATATTAATTATATTTAAAAGGAACATTAACTATGTCAAACTTACCAAAGATAATATGGTCAAAAATAGATGAAGCACCAGCTTTAGCAACTTATTCACTACTTCCAATAGTCAATGCATTTACAAAAGCAGCAGGTGTTGAAGTCGTCACTTCTGATATTTCATTAGCAGGTAGAGTTCTTTCGGCAATGGGTCTGGCAGTTGATGAGCTAAGTAAACTAGGCGTTGTTGTTTTAGAAGAAGATGGAAATATCATCAAACTTCCAAATATCTCAGCATCAGTTGGACAACTCAAAGAGTGTATAGCAGAGCTTCAATCTCAAGGTTATGATATTCCTGCTTTCCCTGAAAACCCATCTTCTCCTGAAGAAGAAGCTATTCAAACAAAATATAGCACTTGTCTAGGAAGTGCCGTGAACCCAGTGCTTAGAGAAGGTAACTCAGACAGAAGAGCAGCAAAAGCTGTTAAGAAGTTTGCACAAAACAACCCTCATAAACTAAGAGCATTCCCTGCAAATCCTAAGTCTTATGTTGCACACATGGAAGGTAATGGAGATTTCTATGGAAATGAAAAGTCTGTAACTGTGACCTCAGACCAAAAAGTAACAATTGCTTTAAATGGTAATGCACTAACAACTATTGACGCTGTAGCATCAGAAATTCTTGATGGTACATATATGTCAATTTCTGCACTTAATACATTCTATGCAAAAACAATCGAAGATGCTAAGTCTAATGCTGTTTTATGGTCACTACACCTCAAAGCAACTATGATGAAAATCTCTGACCCTATTATGTTTGGTCACGGTTTCCAAGTATTTTTCAAAGATGTATTTGCAAAACACGCCGACATATTTGCAGAGCTCAAAGTTCAACCAAATCAAGGTATGTCTGATTTAGAGAGCAAAATCGCTGGTCATTCAAAAGAGGCTGAAATCAAAGCAGATTTCTTAGCAGTTGTTGAGTCTGATAACCCAGAAATAGCAATGGTTGATAGTGACAAAGGAAAAACAAACTTCAACGCATCAAACGATATTATCATTGATGCTTCTATGCCTGTAGTGGTTCGTGAAGGTGGTAAACAGTGGAATAGAAAAGGTGATGCAGTTGAGTGTGTGGCTGTTATTCCTGATAGCACTTACGCTATGTTCCATGCAGAGATGTTAGCTGATTGTGTCAAAAACGGTCAATATGATGTGACAACAATGGGAACAATGCAAAATATCGGTCTTATGGCTCAAAAAGCAGAAGAGTATGGTTCTCACCCAACTACATTTGAATTGGCTGAAGCTGGTACAGTGACTGTAACGGCTGAAGATGGTACAGTGCTTATGAGTTTCGAGTGTGAGGCTGGAGATATTTGGAGAATGAGTAGAACCAAAGATATCCCTATTAGAGACTGGGTAAGACTAACAGTTGAGAGAGCAAAACTTGAAAGCGTTCCTACTATCTTTTGGTTAGACGAAAATAGAGCTCACGATGCACAAATCAAGCTAAAAGTAGATGCTTACCTTGCTGATTTTGATACGACTGGACTTGATATTCAATTTATGAATGTGACAGATGCTACAAGATTTACAAATGCAAGAGTAAGAGAAGGTAAAGTAACAATCGCCGTAACTGGAAATGTACTAAGAGACCACCTTACAGATATGTACCCAATCCTAGAATTAGGTACATCGGCTAAAATGCTTTCAATCGTTCCTCTAATTGCTGGTGGTGGACTATATGAAACTGGTGCTGGTGGTTCTGCCCCTAAACATGTGGAACAATTCCTAAAAGAGGGTCACCTTAGATGGGATAGTTTGGGTGAGTTTTTAGCATTGGCTGAATCACTTAGATTTATCGGTCAAAAACACAACGACGCAAAACTATCTGCTCTTACAGTAGCACTTGACACTGCAAACGAAGCATACCTAGACAACAACAAAGAGCCAGGTAGAAAAGTAGGACAACCAGACAACAAAGCATCTCACTTTTTCCTAGCTCAATACTGGGCAGATGCATTGGCTAAAGGTTCAGATGCTGAATTAGCAGAGAAATTTGCACCTGTAGCACAAACACTCAAAGATAACGAAGCGAAGATTATTGAAGAGCTTCTTTCTGTTGAAGGTAAAGCCCAAGACATCGGTGGATACTTCAAGCCTGATGATGCAAAAGCTGAAGCTGCTATGAGACCGTCGGCTACACTTAATGCTATTATTGATGGGATTTAGGTATTAGAGTTCTTGCAAAACTCGGAAGTGATGCTTTAGCATCACCCTTTGACGAGGCTAAAGTCATCGTTTCCGATGAGTTTCGCAAGATGTTTATTGATAATCTAACACTTCTTATTTACATCTTTATCAAAACTCAATTTTCCATACCCTTGCAGATTACTTTTTGCACAGATTAGAGCATCTACAAAATCTATATTTTTATTCTCTACAATATTTAAAGTTTCTATGAGTAAAACTTTATCTCCAACGACACCTCTAAAAGCAATAATCTTTTTTAGGTCATCTATCACTTCATCTTTTGGTAATTTATAAAATTTAATCAAAACAAATAGAACTTCCATCACAATAGGTGCAAGTATCTCTACTTCGTACTCTCCAAGCTCTATTTTTCTAAAAATATCTGTGGCTATCTCCAAATGTTCTTTATGGTCACCTACCAAAAAACGGATGATGACATTAGTATCAATAAGATAAACCATATTTTTCACTCATTACTTGTTTCATCGCTTCTTCTTTTGCTATCTCTAAGTCATCTACTTTGGCAACTCTATTTCTATATTTCCCTGCCATTGACTCTATAATAGAGTGTTTTTTAATTGGATAAACAATGGCTACACTTTTATTTTTACGCTTATCTACAATGGTAAAAGCTTCGGTAAGTTTGGTTAAAAGAGATATATTCTTCTGTATATCTCCTATGGATATAGTGTACATAACTGTCCTTTTATATAAATGTTATTTTATTATATATAAATATGGATTAGTTGTTGATTAGTTATTTTATTCTATCCGAAAAGAGAGCAATAGCTCTAATAGATTTATATATATAGCAATAAAATTATAAGAGTATGAAAAAATGCACCGATAGGGATAGAGTGGTTTTAAAAGTTGGTCGCTCATACGGCAGAGCGTAGCCACTTGTAGAAGCTAGAGTTCTCATACCTTACGACTTTGTAATTTGGTATGTCAAGATGAAAGATTATAACATATATAATCATGTATTTAAATTAAGGGAAAAAGATTATTGAAGGTCAAGCACAAGACATCGTGGATACTTCAATCCAAATGAAGAACTAGCAGAAAAAGCGATGAGACCATCGGCTACGCTTAATGCTATTATTGATGCTATCTAAGTATTGATAATTTTTGTTCCACCTTTTTGGTGGAATAAACTATATCACAGACTCCAATCTTCCAAAAGCAACTTCTCTACCCGTTTAAACTCTCTAATATTATTCGTCACCAAAACAGCTTCAAGACTCAATGCATGAGAAGCGATTAGTAAATCATTAGCTCCTATAATTGTTCCTTTTTTTTCTAAGTCAGTACGAATATTGGCATAAGATTGTGCTGAAGTTTTCGAGTAATCATAAATAATAAAATTATCTATAAAAGCAGAAATAATTCGTGTAAGTTTTGGACTATCTTTTTTAGTCGCTCCATAAAGTAGTTCTGAAACCACTATGCTAGAGAGAGCAACAGTATGATTTTCTTCTACCTCTTGAAGCTTTGATTTTATACTTTGTGGTTTGTTTCTGATAATGTAAGAACAGATATTGGTATCAAGCATATAGAGCATTAAAAAAGCTCCTTGTTGTCTAACGGAGGTTGAACTCTATCTAAAAAGAAATCAGAGGTATCAAATTCATCTAACATCAGAAAGAAATTATCCCATTTATTTTGATGCTTAGGTCGTATCACTAGAGTTTCACCTACTTTTTCTATGTAAACTTCTGTGGTATCTACTCTAAATTCTTTGGGAATTCTGATAGCTTGGCTTCTGCCATTTTGAAATACTTTGGCTAGTTGTGTCATGGACTACTCCTTTTTGATATATATCTTTTAGTATATACTAAAAGAGTGTAGAATTTACTGAATTGTAATCTAACTTCTTCTTGGCTCAATACTGGGTACAAGCTATTAAAGACAATGAAGCAAAAATCATTGAAGAGCTTCTAGCACAAGACATCGGTGGATACTTCAATCCAAATGAAGAACTAGCAGAAAAAGCAATGAGACCATCGGCTTAATGCTATTTAGGTAGCTTTAATATTTTTATTCCCACCTTTATTGGTGGGAAATCTTTTTTTTTCTCCAATTATCTTTTTAAAAACACTTCTTTATAAAATAAATGCTATAATTTTAATGAGTCTACTGAAATGGATTATACTTATGGGGAAGTTACTCTGAAATATTTAGTAAAAGCGATAAATAGACTACTTTTAGTCTTCTGGGTTTGAATCCTAGCCCCCCACCAAGGTAGACTCTCAATTAATACTTTAGGTAAAATTCATGTTTAATCATCAAAGTAGTAATGTACAAGAACTTAGAAAAGCAATTAATTTTTTAATTAAAGATATTCACGAAGCTAAAAGAAAGCATCGTCTTTATGATGTAGAAATAAAAACAAAACTCCTTGCAATGACTTATAGTGCATGGTCTGAAGCCCAATTTATTCAAATTATTTATACACCTGATGCTTTGACTTCGGAACAACTTAATAGCTTACTTAATGATTCTGGAATTTTTAACAGATGGAAAGAGCTTTTAAATTATTTATTTGATAAAGTAGAGAAGTTTAATAAAAATAAAAGTAAAGAAAAAATAGAAGAGTTAAAACAGAATTTTCATAATAATGAACTTGATAATAAAATCAAAGAGTGTAATTTTTATTATAAAGATAAAAGCATAAAACAAAAAAATACTATAATAAAATATTTAGAAAATTATATTGAAAAACAATCTATGATAAGAAATAAAATTGCTCATGGACAATGGAAAATAGCATTAGATAAAGGTAATAAATATAAAATTAATGCTTTAACTAAACAATTAGAAAGCCTTAATGTTTTTTCAATTAGAAAAGAATTTAAAGTACATACAATATTAGGAAAGATTATTCGTGATTTAATACAATCTCCCTATAAAAGTTTTGATAAAAATTATGAAAAAGATATTAATAAAATAAAGTCTTTTTTAGAAAATGATACTAAAAGAGATTTAAAGTTTAAACTAAAGAAAATTAAGTTTATAAATACCCAAAAAGTATTGACCTTACGAGACTTTGAATATCACAGAGTTGAGTTTTGCAAGAAGTCTAATTCTCAGTAAATATAATAAAGACAGGATTTTAAATGCAAACCAATTCAAAACAACCAAGCCTATTTGGATTACACAAAACAAATAGAGATTATAGCAAAGAAGCGACATGGGGGAAGAATCAATTTAATTCTTATTTTCCTGCTTCTCTTTGTTGTTATTTAGCTTCAAAAAATATTGAAGCCAATTATCTTTCAATCCAAGAGGGTTTATTTACCCCATCAACGATAGCTATCAAAGATGTATTTGGTATAGAGGCTGATGATAATGATTTGTATTTTGCTTTTGAGTCTCAACATACACCTTTTCAACGCTATGTGATTGGTGCATTGCCAAGAACTGATTTAGTTATTCAACGAGAGAGTAATGGAGAATGTTTACAAGGATTAGAGATTAAATTAACAGCTTTACCTGATAATTCAACTTTTCATCTTGAAGAATCTAAATATGGAAGTGAACTTGTGGTTCGTCCTGATACTATTGTTTATTTGGCTTGTAGTTTAGCTACTTCTTTGGAAACAGATTTAAGTGAATTGATACCTAATATTGAGATTGAAGATTGGGCTGATGCTTCATTGGTTTTACCTCATATTAATATTATTATTGAAACTATTCAAAGTATCTCTTTACATATTGAAGATAATCAAAATGCTTTTTTACTACAACCTATATGGAAAACCGAAGGGAAATCTCCCCAATTAGCCCAACAGTGTTTAGATATATTTGTTTGGAGTAATGCAGGATTTACCAATTTCATCTCACAAATAGCAAATAGTAATCCCAAAGCCACTAAAATAACTAGACAGACAAGAACAGCCATTTGGTTGTTTAAAATGTTGCAAGATATAGCACTAATAGGTAAATTTGACCATGAAGAGATTATAGATACGCTCTCATATAATACCAAAAATGATAAAGCTTTTGCTTCATCGGGAAAGATAACGAATAGATATATGTCCTCTTCACGGCTAAAAAGACCTATCATTTCAAAAGAAGAGATTAAAAATATTATTCTTGGTGGTGGTCAAAATATGCTTAGTCCAGAGCGTCGCTTTGATGCTATTATTTTTAATTCTCCAGAGTTATTTCTATGAAATGTGTAGATTTATTTGCAGGGTGTGGTGGAATGAGCCTTGGATTTCAAAATGCAGGTATAGAGATTTTATCTGCCATTGATAATTGGGATAAATCTATAGAGGTTTATAACAAAAATTTCTCTCATAAATGTTATCA
Organism: Sulfurovum sp.; assembly: GCA_045267865.1. Classification (GTDB taxonomy): domain Bacteria; phylum Campylobacterota; class Campylobacteria; order Campylobacterales; family Sulfurovaceae; genus Sulfurovum. The sequence continues at coordinate 11,966 of JASFZJ010000102.1, forward strand.
TCATGATATAAGTGATGAAAAGGGAACGCTAGAGATTATAAAAAAATACGCTCCTGATATAATTGTGGGAGGTCCTCCTTGTCAAGACTTTTCATCAGCAGGAAAACGAGATGAGAGTTTGGGACGAGCTGACTTGACTTATACTTTTGCAAATATTATCTGTGCATATAAGCCTAAATGGTTTGTAATGGAAAATGTAGATAGAATTAGAAAAAGTGCCATACTTTCTGATGTGGTGGAACAGTATCAAAAAGAGGGATATGGATTAACAGCTGTGATTATAGATGCTTCTTATTGCAATACTCCACAAGCTAGAAAACGATTTTTTCTTATTGGAGAGTTAGGAGGAGAGCATAATGCGTTACTCCCAAAACTCAAAAATAAATTAAACAATAAGCCTATGACTATTCGTGATTATTTAGGAAATGAATTGGGTCTAAAGTATTATTACAGACACCCAAGAAATTACAACCGAAGAGGCGTTTTTTCTATTGATGAACCTAGTCCAACGGTGAGAGGTGTCAATAGACCAGTTCCTTCAGGATACAAAAAACATTCAGGAGACCCTGCTGAAATAGAATTATCAGAGGTACGACCACTTACAACGATAGAGAGAAGTTATCTACAAACATTTCCTAAAAATTTTAAATTTGAGGGAACAAAAACCAATCTTGAACAGATGATTGGTAATGCTGTTCCTGTAAATTTAGCAGAGTTTTTGGCATCTAGTATTTTGAAGTATGAAGAAGAAAAACAGAATAAAAAGCCTATATCACAAAGTTTATTTTCTGATGAAATTCATTTTTTAATTCCTGAGACTACTTTACATAGGATGTAGCAAGAGTTTTAGATGATATTAAATACTCCAATCTTCTAAAACCAACTTCTCTACGCGTTCAAACTCTCTCGTATTATTTGTAACCAAAACAGCCCCAAGACTCAAAGCATGAGATGCTATCAATAAATTATTAGCCCCTATAATCATACCTTTTTTCTCTACATCCGTACGAATATCGGCATAGGCTTGTGCTGATACTTTAGAGTAGTCATAAATAATAAAATTATCTATAAAACCGACATTCATCACCCCTATAACCTTAAATGAATATAATAAGGAATTAATATATAAACAAGGAGTACACCATCTGTTTCATAAAAGTAAATAA
>JASFZJ010000103.1:0-4047 GCA_045267865.1 Sulfurovum sp.
TACGAATAATAGCTAGGCACTACAAGAAAGCGTTTAGCAAAGAGTAGCCTATTTTAGGGGGTTGATTGGTATTTAAGAATTCTTTAGGGTGAAGTCAGGTGAGGTATTTGTTGAGGTCTGAAAAGTATCTTTACTCATAACTCTTTATTAGTCTCAAATGTGCCATATAGGGATATATGGCACATTTGAATAAGAAAAAATCAAACCATCTTAACACTATCTTGCACAAGCTTTTTTAATCTTTTTATTGTCTCTTTTGACTCATCACCACCATAATAAATTTTTTCATAATATCTATCTATCTCTTCTATATAGTTATTGTTTGGATTATCTCTAGAATATCTATATAGATATTGGTGAAGTGTCTCATCTTTTGCTCTTTTGTAGCCTTTCTCTTTAAGTCTTTTGAGTAGAGGATTGAGCATACATAGAGCTATATGTCCACACGATGGACGACGAAAATAGGAGATAATCATAAATGTACTCAATATCATAGCCAATATTGAAAGTGTAAAGTAGAGTATAAACTTAGGGTTATCTTTGGCATATTTTAGTAGTTGGAGCTGTCTTATATTGCTATAATAGAGTATCCAAGTCTCTACTTTATATTTGATATACATTAGATAGAGATTGATTTTTGCTTGATTTTTGGCTGTATCTGTTTGGTTTTCTTCCTCCTCTGTGGTGGTTTCTATGATAGAGGCTGTTGAGGTAGCTTCATATCTTCTCCACTCTCCTTTGATATAGAGTTCTGCCCAAGCGTGAGCGTCTTTTTCTCGTACAGGCAGATAGTTGTTGAGGCTATTACTTCTATCTGATTTGTATCCTGTGACTATCCGTGAGGGAATATCTGCCATTCTTGCCATAGTGACAAAAGAGGAGGCAAAATGGACACAATAACCATATTTTTGGCTAAACAAAAAGTCATCTGTAGAGTTATTGAGGTCAAGGGAACTTATTCTAAGACTATAAGTGAGGTTCTGCTCTTGAAATAGTCTTATTATCGCTTTTGCTCTCTTCTCTTTGTCTTCTATACTATTTTTGATTTTCAGAGATTTTCTATAAGCTATTGGATTACTATTTCTATCAAAGTTTGTCGTGACTTTATAGGTGTATCTATTCATCTGGTCTTTAAACCTATCACTTAGATTTGAAGTTGCTTGATAATAGATTGGCTCATTTATAGTTTTCTTAACAGTAGTTATAAGGTCTCTATCTAGTTTACTATTTTTGGTAGCATAAGATGGCATATCTAGCAGATAGAGCCACTTTTTATTGGTAGGATAGAGTGTTACTTTATATTTTATCTGAGCATTTGTATCTCTATAATAAGAACTTTTACCTCTATCAACAAATTTAGGCAACGGTTCCCAATGGTCTTTTTTATCTACATAGAGCGTACTTCCTCTAAAGTATAGAGTCCCAAGAGGAGGTATAGCATCTTCAAATCCAATTTCCATCACAACACGATTAGATGGTACGAGAAGTGATTTATTATCCAAAAACATCGTGCCATCATGCCCTGTGTGTCGTACTATTTCACCTCTAAATCCATAGCTAGGATGTTCAAAAGATATTCGTGGGAAAAATATAAAGAGTAACACAACCCATGGAAGCGAATACATAAACATCACCATACTAGCACGAAAACTCTCTACCAAATCGCTGTGCATACGGTGAGAGAGTATCATCCAAAGGAGGAAAAAAATCTCAAATATCACATAGACAAGCATTATTATACCCTGAAAAAAGAAGAGTGATAAGGCTAAAAAGAGTATAGGAGAGAGAAGCAGATAGAAGTTGATAACTCTTGTGAGCCTCTGCATAGCGACCACCACGATTAATATATATATCAAAAGTTCCAAAAAGAGCTTCAATCGTGAGAGTCCTTGAAATGAAAATGCTCCATAGAGTGAGAGAAATAGAGCAAAAATCCCCAAGATAAAGACTCCAAAAATCACAAAAGGATTGGCAGGGTTTTTGTGTAGTTTGATAAGCACTAATGCCAAAAATCCAAAGACCAACATAGGGATTTTGACTATTAATAGAAGGGGCAACAAGACTATAATATAAGAAATATCAAGCAGTTGGAGAGGGGAGGGTTTAATATTTTGCAAGGTGTTCAAGGATAACATCTATCTCCTCCTGTGGTGATTTTATTGTTTTATTTGGCATATTAATTGTAAAAGGGGCATTGAGCTTTTCACACTCCAAGACCCAAAGAGTAAGTTGAGATAATTTCGCCTCATCATCACTCCCAGCTTTAGCAAAATCAAAAATAAGCTTAGGAATTTGTGACTCTTTGGTAAAAATCTTCACAGACATATCCCCTTTGGCTACTGAAGCCCAGTGGATATGAGAGAGCTTTTGCGTCCCATCATATTCTATAAGTCCATCAAACTCTTTCTCTTCCCCATAGATATTTTGCTCACTAGAGATAAAAGAACGAAGAGGAATACCTTTGGGATGAGGATAAGTGATACCATCATAAGTGACCTCTATAGGGAAATTGAGCCGTGAAGTAGAGAGGGGGTATCTGCTCTCCAAAAAACAACCTTTATGCTCAAATAGACCTCTTTTGGTAGAAGTAAAAGGAAGTTGAATTATGATAGAAGAGTCACCTTTGAGATGAGGTATAGATACAAAATCCTTATCGTGATAGAGTGAAATAGCCCACGAGGCACTATTTTGATTATTCTCTATCTCGATAGATATACTATTCTCTTCACCTGCAAAAAATCGCCCAGAGTGGATATATTTAGTTTTGAGATAGATAATATTAAATATCCCAATTGGTCCTGCTGAAAATGCCAATGCAAAGACAAAAAAGAGCATAATATAGACAAGATTAAAATTGTGCATATAAGCTTGAAGAAAAAATCCAAAAAGTAATACCACCACAACAGCACTAAAGATAGTGGCGTGTTGATGGACCTTTCTATATGTCTGAACGAATTTGCGTAAAGATTTCATCATATATCCGTTTTGGGGTAGTGATACCATCTCTAAAAAGCAAACGGTGAGAAGATACGATAGGAGTCACCATTTGCACATCATCAGCCGTGGCATAGTCGCGTCCTTGCAACATCGCCCATGACTTAACTAACGCAGTCAAAGCCAATGCACCCCTAGTAGATAATCCATACTCAAATAGTCCACTCTCTCGCGTAAATCCAATAATATCTTGGATAAAATCAAGCAAATTTTCACTCAATTTTACATTAGAGGCTCTATTTTTGTACTCCTCTATCTGCTCAAAAGTGAGCATTGAAGTTGAGGGTGCTTTGGCAACTCTTCGGTTACCTTTTAGTACCTCTCGTTCTGAGAGTTTATCAGGATATCCAATCCCAAATGAAGCCATAAAACGGTCAAGCTGAGAAGTAGGTAGAGGAAAAGTTCCTACCTCTTCGTGAGGGTTTTGAGTACCTATTACAAAAAATGGATTTTGAAGCGTATAAGCGATAGAATCAATCGTGATAACTCCCTCTTCCATAGCTTGAAGCAGTGCTGATTGTGTCTTTGGCATAGAGCGATTTATCTCATCAGCGAGTAGAAAAGATGTAAAGATAGGACCTTTTTTGAAGATAAACTCACCCTCTTTGGCATTGTAGTAGTTTATGCCCAAAATATCAGAGGGCAACATATCAGAGGTAAACTGTATCCTACCAAAATCAAGCCCCAAAACTTGTGAAAGATGTTTTGCTAGAGTAGTTTTACCCACCCCTGGAATATCTTCTAGTAGCAGGTGACCCCCAGCCAAAAAGGTAGCAATAGAGAGAGCAATAACCTCTCTCTTGCCTACCAAGTGCATCTCAATAGCGTCTATAATCGGTGTAAATTCTTTTGATATTGTATAATTTTTCATAAATATATAGTAGCGTAAGTTTATTATTATTAGGTATGTTTTTTATAAAAAATTTACTATAAATAAAGGAAATACTAATTAACCTCTCCTGACTTCGCCCTAAAGAAAACTTAAACCCCTACCACAAGGGGTTTGCAGTCAAAAAACTAGGCACTACATATTACTTTTTTATTTTAAAACCC
>JASFZJ010000104.1:0-19276 GCA_045267865.1 Sulfurovum sp.
TCTTCCGATCTAATTTATATCTATAGTTTTGTTATTTATAATAAAGTTATCATCTCCCCAAATATCTAACCCAAATTTTTTCATAGTACTACCTTTATTTTAATTGTGGGAATTATAGCAAAGATGCCTTGTATCCATTATATTTCTACTTTTTTAATATTATAATTTTAAGTATATTTAAAGACTAAATATTATAATATATTATATTCATAAAAAAAGGAAAAAAATGAAAAAATTATTTAAATTAAGTATGTTGGTGTTGGTCTCTTCTTTGCTACTCACAGGTTGTGGTCTTCCTCCTGTTTATAATGTTCCAACGAGTAAACTTGACAAGCGTTATTCAAAAGGAAAAGTTTATACAGCAATTAAAGAAGCTGGAAAATCTTTGGGGTGGAAAATTACGCGTCGTGGTACTGGTGTAGCTGAGGGAAAACTTATCTTAAGAACACATTTGGCTATTGTGCGTATTACATACAATGCTAACTCTTATAGTATTAAGTATGTACGCAGTGAGAATTTAAAATACAATGCTGAAAAAGGCACAATCCATAAAAATTATAATGGTTGGATACAAAATCTTGAAAAAGCAATTAACTTACATCTCTAAGGATTATTCTACCCACTTGTTTAACTCTCATGACAAATTTAAAGTTAGAGAGTTGGGCTTTGATAGTGGAGTAGTTACCTTGTTTTATTATCTCTACGGTCAGAGTTAAATGACTCCAATATTACTCCTAAACATCATCACACCATAACCTTCTCCTCAACATAAAATCCTAAATCTATCGCCTCTTCTATCATAAGAGGGCTTACTTCTAATTTGGACTCTATAATTACATTTGCTAGTTTAGATTTAATTTGAAGTTGTAGAGGCATATCTCCTGTGTATTTTTGACTTAAATCATAGAGGGTTTGTATCTGTTTTATATCATTACTTAGTGCTATGGATAGAATTAGAGGTACTTTTGGCTTTTCTACTTGTTGTTTGATAGGCTCTTCTTTTATCTCCTCTTTCTTTACTTTGATTTTATTCTTTTTTGCATCTTCTATTTTGGATATTTTAAGGATATTCATTCTTGTAAAATCTCCATCTTTTCCTATTCGTACTTTGAAGGCTATTGGCATAGTAGTATCAAATGCCTCTAACTCTTTGAGGTGGCTATCAAACAACATTAACTCTACTGTACCGTGTAAGTCCATAATATGAGCTATGGCAAACTTATTTCCTTTTTTACTTATTTTTTCTACAAGGCTATCTATCTTACCTATAAACATCGCTTGTGAACCGTCTGCTAGTTCTTCTATCTCTGAACTCAAAGTATATTTGATTTTATCTAGCATCTCTCGATAATCATCTAGTGGATGTCCTGATACATAGAAGCCCAAAGACTCTTTCTCTAGCTCCAAAATCTCCATACCCTCATACTCTTCCATCTCTTCAAGCTCTATTGTGACCGTCACCATCTCTTCAGCATCTCCAAATAGTGAGCCTACTGCCATCTTTTTGGCTTCTCCTGCTTTTTTGGCACTATCTATTATCTTCTCTATCTGTTGTAACATAGATTTACGGCTATATCCAAAGCTATCAAATGCCCCTGCTTTGATAAGTGTCTCTATCACTCTTCTATTGACTTTGGAGGAGTCTATGCGTGAAACAAAGTCTGATAAATCTTTAAATCTCTCTTCACCTCTTGCCACTATCATTGAGTTGATGGCTATATCTCCTGCACCTTTTAGTGCGCCCATACCAAACATAACTACCTCTTCACCATTAATCTCTCGTGCTTCAAAAACCAAACCAGAGTTATTGATATCAGGTGGAAGTAGCTTCATTCCCATTCTCTTGACCTCATCTACATATCGCACTACCTTGTCGGTATTATTTTTCTCTAGTGTGAGTATCGCAGCCATAAACTCTGTTGGGTAGTAGTATTTTAGATATGAGGTATAAAATGTAATCATCGCATACGCTGCTGAGTGAGATTTATTAAATCCATACCCTGCAAATTTCAAAATCAAATCAAATAGCTCTCCTGATGTCTGTGCATTAAAGCCATTTTTGATAGCTCCCTCTATAAACTCACCTTTAAGCTTATCTAGCAGTTCTTGGTCTTTTTTACCCATACCACGACGCACTAAGTCTGCCCCACCGAGGCTAAATCCACCGATAGTCTGCACAATCTGCATAACCTGCTCTTGATATACGATGACTCCATAAGTAGGTTTGAGTATCTCTTCAAGCTCAGGGAACATATAAGTAATTTCGGCTCTTCCGTGTTTTCTCTCCACAAAATCATCAAGCATACCAGACTCCATAGGACCTGGACGATAGAGAGCCAACATCGCAATAACATCTTCAAATCCATCAGGTTTGAGCTTTTTAGCCAAATCCTGCATACCTGCTGACTCTATCTGAAATAGACCCAAAGTTTCACCTGTAGAGATATAATCATAGACCTCTTTGTCTTCTATATTCTCCTCTACAAAATTAATCCGTTTGCCGTATCGCCTCTCAACAAGTTGCAACGCCTCTTCTATCACGGTAAGGGTTTTAAGACCCAAAAAGTCAAACTTAATTAAATCTACATCTTCTACATACTTACCACTATATTGAGTAGCCAAAGTATCAAGTCCACTTGGTTTAAATAGTGGTGTTTTTTGCCAAAGGGGTTCATTGGAGATAACTACTCCTGCTGCGTGAGTTCCTGCATTTCTATTAAGCCCCTCTAACGCTAACGCATATTCCCAAGTTCTTTTAGCTGATGGGTCACTATCTAAGAGTTGGGCAATTTTTGGCTCTTTCTCATAAGAACCTTTGAGGTCAATTCCCAATTCATCAGGGATAAGCTTCGCCATCGCATCAGCTTTGGAGTAAGGCATATCCAACACTCTTGCCACATCACGGATAACTCCTTTGGCTAGAAGTTTACCAAATGTAATAATCTGAGCTACATTGTGCCGTCCATACTTCTCTACAACATAATCTAATATCTCTTGTCGTCGTGCTTGACAAAAGTCCATATCAATATCAGGCATAGATACCCTCTCAGGATTTAGAAACCTCTCAAAAAGAAGACCATAAGGGAGTGGGTCTATATCTGTGATACATAATGAGTATGCTACTAGCGAACCTGCGGCACTGCCCCTTCCAGGACCTACAGGAATACCCATTTTTTTGGCTTCATCAACAAAATCCCAAACTATAAGCATATACCCTGGGAATTTCATTGAGTTGATGATGTCTATCTCTACTTGAAGTCTATCTCTATACTCTGTGTGTTTCTCTTTGGGTACGATAGTTAATCTTTTTTCTAATCCCTTTTCACACTCATAATTAAAAAGGATAATATCATTCTCTAAATTATACTCTTCACTATTGGATAATATTAGACCATTCTCTTTGGCTTTTTGTTGGGTAAATTTAAAGTTTGGAGGTGTTGGGTCTCCTAATTTTATCTCTAAATTACATTTATCGGCTATCTCTTGTGTATTCTCTAATGCTTCAGGAATATCTGCAAAGAGTTCTGCCATCTGTTGAGGTGATTTGAGATAAAATTCATGTACAGAGTGGCGAAGACGGTTTGGGTCATCATAGAGTTTATTCATCGCTATACACATAAACGCCTCATGAGCATCTGCATCTTTTTGGATTGTGTAGTGTGTATCGTTGGTGGCAATTATCTTAATCCCTGTCTCTTGGGATATTTGGATAATCTGCTTATCTATACGAAATTGGTCTCCGATACCGTGACGCATAAGCTCCAGATAAAAGTCATCTCCAAAAATATCTTTGTACTCTAATGCTACTGCTTTGGCTTTCTCATAACCCTCTGCTCCAAACTTTTTATTTCGTTCAGATAGGTTTAAGTGCCAATTAACTTCACCTTGAAGACAAGCAGATGAGCAGATAAGCCCCTCTGAATGCTCTCTTAATATCTTTTTATTTATCCGTGGATAGTAATAAAATCCATTAATATAGCCTTGTGAACTTAGATACATTAGATTTTTGTATCCTACATTATCTTTGGCATAGAGGCATAAGTGAAATCGTTGTCGTACAGATTTATCACCTAGTTCATCTTGATTGTGAAGATACGCCTCCATTCCTATAATAGGTTTTATCCCCTCTTTACGCATTGTATTATAGAAGTCTATCGTACCAAACATATTACCATGGTCGGTCATCGCTACAGAGGTCATACCTTGCTCTTTGAGTTTTTTGGCTAAAACTTTTATCTTATTTGCACCATCTAGGAGTGAATATTCTGTATGGAGGTGGAGATGTGTGAATTGAGGTATATTTTTAGGTTCTTCTGACATATTGTGCCTTTGTGATTTATAGTGAGGGGTTTTGAGAAGTGTAAAATCTATATTGTCGTGGTAGGGATACCACGACCTACAATTATTAATCTATATTTTTAATAATTACTTTTGCATACATTCCAGGGAAGATATTTGCATCATTTTTATCAAACGAGATACGCATTTTGATTTTATGTGTCATTGGATTTGCATCTGGTACTATCGCATGAATTTTACCCATTGTCGTATAGTTGAGCGATGGTATCTCTACAGGTACTTCTTGACCTCTTTTTACTTTTGATAAAATACTCTCTGATATTGAGACATCTATCTCTAAATCTTCTGTATCAACTATCATAATAGTAAGCATTCCTGGCATAATCATATCACCAACTTTGATATTTCTCTGCACAACAACACCATCAGATGGAGCTTTCATCTTAAGATAGTTAAATGTACTAGCCATCTGTTTTGCTTTGATATTTGCCTCTTTAACCATTATTCTCATAGACTCTAACATAGTTTGAATATTGGCAGCTTGTGAATCTAAATCACCCATATCTGTAATATTAATTTTATTATCATCACGATAGCTATGTTTTATTCTATCTCTTCTTGTATTGACATTTTTGAGTTTTACTCTCCAATAATCAACTACTATTTTGGATTGTTCTAACATCAAGTCTGCTTGTGACTTCATCATATCAAACTCTGCTGATTCCATCTCATAGAGGTCATCTTCTCTCTTAACTGTATCACCTACCTTAACATAGACTCTTTTGACATAGCCCATAAAACGACTACCTATCATCTTCTGTCCATCAGATATGACCGTTCCTGTTAGGATTATATCACTAGCTTGAACCCATAGATTGAGTATTATTGCTACAATTACTATCTTTTTCATACTTATCCTTACCATTTTCTTAGTCTCACATGACATTTCATACATTCAGACATAATTTTACTATAAAGTTGAAGTGCTTGTGTAGCATCACCATCACTAAAACGCTCTACTATCTCTTCAGATTTTTGCTTTACATTTCGCTCTATTCTCTTTGTCATAGCTGTATTATTATCAAGCCATCTCTCATAGACATCTTTATTACTCTGCTCCTCTACCGTTGGGCCTATTTTCATAATAGTTTGCCCCAAATCATCAGCACCTGCCTTGATTATATCTAGGTTATTATAGAAAAACCCAGATTGTATATCCTGCATCGCTTGTGCCATCTTCTGCATATCAGATATTCTATCTGCTTGGGTATAACCTTTTGCGAATGCAAAACTCATCAATACTACATAAACTACTAAAAACTTTTTCATCGTACTGTCACCTTTTAATTTACTTTAGGGTAATTGTATCAAATTATGGCTAAATAGGTTATTAGTATAGATGAAAGTAACTAAAGAAACTATTATAATCAAACATTATTTAATATATAAGTTATTTTTAACAATTGTTAGAATATAATTCATTATCTAAAAAAATATAAAAGGTTTTACTTATGAAAAAAATGATTACAACTTCTGTAGCAGTAGCTGCATTGTTATTGACAAGTGTTCAAGCTGATTTTGACTTTGGTGATATGTTCAAAGATATGAAAGAAGCTGCTATTAGCATGAGTAAAGATGCTAAAGATACTGTTGTTAGTCTTAAAGATGGTACTGTTGAGACAACTAAAAGTGCTGAAAGAACTATCACTAATGTAAGTGGTGATGTAAAAGATACTTCTGTTAAACTTTCAGACGATATTAAAACATCAGAAGTTTCAACTTCTAAAGATAGTAGAGATACTGTAATTGCTGTATCTACAGATACTAAAGATGCTATAACTAACACTACAAAAGATTTGAAAGATTCTACTACTGTAGCAGCTAAAGAGATGAAAGATTCTACTGTTGCCATATCTAGTGATAGCTCATCTGTAGTTAAAACTGTATCTAATGACTCAACTGCATCTGTTAAAAGTGTATCTGATAGTGTAAATGACACAGCTAAAACTGTATCAAATGATTCTAGTTCAGCTGTAAAAACTGTATCTAATGATTCAAGTGACTCAGTTAAAACTGTATCAAATGACTCTACTGCATCTGTTAAAAGTGTATCTGATAATGTAAATGACTCTACAAAAACTATCTCTAACGACTCAAGAGCTTCTGTAGAATCTACAAATACAAATATTAGTGATGCTACTAAAACAATTTCAAATGATTCAACTTCTTCAGTTAAGAGTATATCTGATAATACAAATGACTCAGTAAAAACAATTTCTGACTAATTTACCCTTTAACCTAATAAGATAGAGATTTTTTTTCTATCTTATTACCTCTCTTTTTTATCCTCTAAAATTTCTTTTAATCCATCACTTTAACTTATAAGATAACTCTTTTTTAATCTATTCTATGTTATAATTAGCTATAAAATTTATACTTAGGATTATAATATGAAAAAGATGATTACAATTTCTGTAGCAGTGGCTTCACTTCTACTTACAAGCGTTCAAGCTGACTTTAGCTTTGGAGATATGTTCACAGATATGAAAGAGGCTGCTATTAGTATGAGTAAAGATGCTAAAGATAGCGTTAATGCTCTTAAAGATGGTGCTGTTGAGACAACTAAGAGTGCTGAGCGAACAATAACTGAACTAAGCACTGATGCAAAAGATACATCTGTAAAAGTATCTGATGACCTCAAAACAACAGAAGTAGCAAATTCAAAAGACACTAGAGACACTGTTATATCTGTATCAACTGATAGCAAAGATGCTATTACAAATACAACAAAAGATATGAAAGATGCTGCTACAATCTCTTCTAAAGAGATTAAAGACTCTACTCTAGCAATATCAAAAGATAGTGCTAATTCAATTAAGACTATCTCCAATGATTCAAGAGACTCTGTAAATACAGTATCTACAAATATTAGTGACACTTCAAAAACAATCTCTAATGATTCAACTGCTTCAGTAAAAACTGTATCAAATGACTCTAGTAATTCAATCAAAACTATCTCTAATGATACAAAAGACTCTGTAGATAGCGTAGTTGATAATGCAAATGACTCTACAAAAACTATATCTAATGATTCAAGAGACTCTGTAAAATCAGTTAATGATAATGCAAGTGATAGCATTAAAACTATCTCTAATGATACTAGAGACTCTGTTGATAATATATCTGATAATGTAAATGACTCTACAAAAACTATCTCTTCTGATGAATATGCAGAACTTATGAGAGATAAAGCAAAAGCAAAAGCTACAAAAGAAGTAGTAAAAAAAGCTGTAAAAGTAGTAACTCCACCAGTAGTAGCTCCAACAAAATAATCTCTCTAACCTTGTACAACTAGCTTTGTCTAGTTGTACAACTTCTCTTTTAACTATCTTCAAAATTTCTTATTTTTCTATCTATATTCTCTAATCTTTTAATAAAAATTAATTCAAAAAATCAATATCAATCAATATAACTATAGTTTATCTATTATATAACCTTAGGTTAAGTTATTTTTAATATAACTTTTGGTAAAATTTATCATTAAAAATATTTATACTTAAAAGGAATTTACAATGAAAAAAATGATTACTACTTCGGTTATTGCAGCGGGACTTATATTAACAAGTGTACAAGCAGATTTTAGCTTTGGGGATATGTTCAAAGATATGAAAGAGGCTGCTATCAGCATGAGTAAAGATGCTAAAGATAGTGTTACAGCTCTTAAAGATGGTGCTGTTGAGACAACTCAAAGTGCTGAGAGAACTGTTACTGAACTTAGTACTGATATCAAAGATACATCTGTAAAATTTTCAGATGATGCTAAGACTATGGAGATAAATACAAGTAAAGATGCAACTACTGCAACTACTGGATTATCAACTGACATCAAAGATTCATTAAAAACTACAACAAGTGATATTAAAGATAGTGGAACGGCTATTAGTACAGATGTAAAAGATTCAACTGTAGCACTCTCAAAAGATGCTAAAGATTCAATCACTACTGTATCTAACGACTCAACTGCATCTGTTAAAAGTGTATCTGATAATGCAAATGAGACAGCAAAAACTGTATCAAATGATTCTAGTTCAGCTATTAAAACAGTATCAAATGACCTTAATAGTACAGCTTCAACTATCTCTACTGATACAAAAAATTCAATAGACTCTGTATCTGATAATATAAATGACTCTACAAAAACTATATCTAATGACTCAAGAGACTCTGTAAAATCAGTTAATGATAATGCAAGTGATAGTGTTAAAACTATATCAAATGACTCTTCTAAATCAGTTAAAAGTATTTCTGACAACACAAATGATTCTGTAAAAACAATTTCAGAATAAGTAATACCTTACTACAAATATAAGAAGGATAAAACCTTCTTATATACTCTCCTTTATCTCTCCTATTTTCGTAACCTTTTGTAGCTTTTTAACCTCTAACAGTCAAAACTATTATTGATATTTATTATTGTAGGAGAATTAATATGATATGCTATATATTAAATATTTCAAAAGGCTAACTATGTATAATCTAAAAATTCTCCTACTCTCAATATTACTTCTTCCTGTGGTACTATTATCAAGTACCATAAAAGGACAAGAACCTTCTTTGGCTCTTTTTTATAGTATAGATAAAGATATAGAACAGCAGTTTAATCTATTTACATCAAAAAAACTCAAAAGTATCAACTTTAATCTTAGTGACCCACACAAAAGAGTAAATGACCAGTATGAGACTAAGTATGGCTCAACTATGTTAGATTTGCTTAGTTTTATGCCTATTGTAAATGATAAGATGATACTGCCTCTTCTTAATATTGACCCACGGATTGCAGGATTTGCCCCTTTTAATATGCTTATCTACAAAAAACTAGATGAGAATACTACTCATATCGGTCACCTTATGCCCAATGTTATGCTTGATATTTTGGATATTAAAAACCAAGAGGTGAGAGAGAAATTTACAGCCTCTTTCACTCCACTCAATAAAAGTATGGAGAATTTTTCCAAAAAGTTTAATGGTATAAAAACTTATATACCCTATAAATCACTTCCAAAAAAGACAATGATTAACTATGAGTATAAATTTGAAGCCCCTGAAGAGATGGATGAATTTTTAGAAGAGTTACAAAATAAGTTTGAATTATCTTTTATTAATAAAGGATATTTAATAGCAGGATACCATAACTTTATGGATTCTACTGATGATGCAGAAGAGATTTTAAGTGGTTATGACGCTTTTTGGACATATTCACTGTGTCATCTTAAATTCTCTTATGGTATGTTTGATAATAATGGTTCTCGTCCTGAAGCTGGACTATTTGCACCATGTACTATGTATATGTATATCAAAAAAGGGACAAATACGCTTATCGTAGGTATGTTTAGACTCCACAACTGGTCAGCTACTTTGGATATAAAAGATAAAAAGAGAATAGCACTTATTGAACAGCTTGATAGTGAGATACCAAAGATACTAGAAGATTTTGGTATGAGGGCTATAGAGAATAGAAATGAATTATTTGAGACACCTCTTTGTGAAGTAGTAGATATAAATAAAACAGTTATCAAGACAAATACAAATATAGATAAAGAAGAAAATAATAGAGACCTACTCAAAAAGCCTCTCTTTTGTAGGCTTCCTACTGTTCCTAAAGTTCCAACCGTTCCCAAAGCTATACGTTTTGGTAATGGAGTCGATGCCAGTAGAGGAATTAAATTCTCTAAAAGAGTACCACCAAACTATATAGCTCATAGATTTGACAAGATGAAGAAAATGAAAATATCATCGAATACTAGAATTGGAGATGTAAATAAAGGAAGAATATCAGCATATTTGAGAGGTGAGTTTGTATCAGTTAAAGATGTAGAAAAAAGACTCAAAAGTGCTGGGTTTAATATCATTGCTTCGGTATCTGTAGAGAAGAAAAAAACTCTTATATCAGTAGTATTTACCAGTAAAGAGCTTCTTGAAATGGCAGATAAAGATAATCGTGGCTTTATGGCATCACTAAGAGTTTTGGTAGATAAGAAGAAGAAAAGAATAAGTATCACAAATCCTATCTATATGGCAAAAGGCTTTTTACAAGATGATTATAATGATAAAGAGGCAAAAAAGGTACTTCATAAACTCCTAAAGCAGTTCCCTAAACTTAAAAATTCTAAAGATTTATTAAAGTTCCAACTACTACCAAAATATCAGTTTATGAATGGTATGCCTCAATATCAAGATATGATTGAAGTAGCATCTGGAGATGATTTAGAAGAGAGAGTTAAGAATAATAAAAAGATACTATTTACACAAAGATTAAATGATGGTTCTATGCTTGTGGGTGTAAAGCTCAATAAAAGAACAAATAAATTTACTAGAAAGATAGGTACAAATAACGCAGGAATGTTGCCTTATCCTGTGATAATAAAAGATGGGAAAGCTATTATTATGGACCCTAAATACTATATATCATATATGTATCCTCTACTTAAAATGTCTCAATTTATGAAGATAGCCACTATTCCTGATGCTATGGTCAAAGATTGCGAGAGAGCATTTAGAAAAAGAAGAAAGAGATAATATGTCTCCTCAAAAAAAAGCAACTATTGTCTCTACTCTAATAGCTACTATCCTTGTAGTTGTTAAAGTAGTTATAGGAGTAGCTAGTGGTTCAGTTGCCGTCTTAGCCTCTGCTATCGACTCTATTTTGGATACTCTTGTCTCTATATTTAATTTCTTTGCGATTAAAAAATCAGAAGAGAACCCCAATGCAGAGTATCACTATGGTAAAGGCAAAATTCAAGCCATTGCAGGAGTGATAGAGGGAACTGTTATTACCATATCTGGTATCTATATTATATATGAATCTATCAAAAAATTTAATAGTGCATCCACTACAACGCTTCTGCTTCCATCTATTGGAGTTATGATATTTTCTATAATTGTCACTTATCTATTGGTAAAATATCTTCTTAAAGTAGCAAAAGAGACAAATAATATAGTTATCAAAGCAGATGCCCTGCACTATCAGACCGATTTATGGTCAAATGGTGCTGTATTAGTTGCTTTAGTCTTAGTCTATTTTACAGGAATTGACGAGATAGATGCACTGTTTGGTCTAGCTATTGGACTATATATCATATATTCAGCGTATGAGATTATAGAAGAGGGTGTAGAGATTTTACTTGATAAATCATTAGATGGTGAAATTGTAGCAAGTATTGGAGAGATAATCTCTAATCATAAAGAGATAACAAGCTACCACTGGCTCAAAACAAGAACTGATGGTACAATCAATTTTGTAGAGTTTCATATAGTTTTGCGTCCAAATATGCTCTTACTTGAAGCCCACAGAATAGCTGATGAAGTAGAAGATAAAATCTATCTACTTGATAAAAAGAGAAAATGGATTATCACTCCACACTTTGACCCTTATGATGATGAAGAGATGAATGATGCCCTACTTCTTAATGGTTCAAAGCTATTTAAATGATTTACCTCCTCTCACCACTTAAAAAAGATGGAACTATCCATCTTCCAATGATTAAATTCTCTCTTACCACAGAGACTCTTAGTTTAAGTGGTTGTGATATTTTGATGTTCACCTCCAAACAAGCTGTTAAATCTGCAAATGAGCTCAATCCTCTATGGAAAGATATACCTTGTTTGGCTATTGGTAAAGCTACAGCTAAAATGATAGAGTCTTTAGGTGGAGAGGTGATACACCAACCAAAAGAGTTTTATGGCAAAAGCCTCAGTGCAGATATTATAGATAAATTTGGAGATAAAAAAATACTCTATATTCGTCCCAAAGAGGTCTCTTTTGACTCCAAAACATTTTTATCAAATCACAATATAGATATAAAAGAGCAGATAATCTATAAAACAAGCTGTATATCTTATACTTTAGAAGATACTCCTCCA
The DNA here is from genome assembly GCA_045267865.1 of Sulfurovum sp. Lineage (GTDB taxonomy): Bacteria > Campylobacterota > Campylobacteria > Campylobacterales > Sulfurovaceae > Sulfurovum. The sequence continues at coordinate 12,220 of JASFZJ010000104.1, forward strand.
CCAAATTCCATTATTATATTTACCTCCCCATCTACTATCAAATGCTTTTTAACTAACTTCAATTGGGATAGTAGCTACACGGCTGTAGTCATAGGTAAAGCGACCAAAATTCATCTACCATTTAATGCCAAAGTAGCAGTTGCAGATACTCCATTACTAGACTCTTGTATAGAGAAAGCTATAGAAATTAAACTATCCATATTTGGAGAGAGTATTTAAAGGGGAATTATATTGGACATCAGCAGTTTTTATCATTATAGTGGCAGAGATAAGTATCTGCCATAATATATAAAACTATATACTCTTATGGTTATTTTCGTGTGAATGGTCCCACGCTATCTTACCACCACCTAATATATGAAAATGAAGATGATTAACCTCTTGTCCACCATCTTCTCCATTATTTGTAATGAGTCTATATCCTGTCTTATCGACACCCATCTTAGTAGTTATCTCTTGAATAAAACTCGTCATTCCTGCCATGGTCTCAGGTGAGGCATCTTGGAAGCTATTTATATGTATCTTTGGTATTATCAAAATATGTATAGGAGCTTTAGGGTGAAGGTCATGAAATGCCAAAAAATTCTCATTTTCAGCTACTGTATTGTTGGGTATCTCTTTATTTATTATTTTACAAAATATGCACATATTTATTCCTTAAAGAAGTCATCAGTATCTTCTTTGTTAGCTGTTTTCTTGACAGGTGTTTTCTTTGCAGGTGTAGGTGTAGCATTTGAAGGTGCTTGATATGTGGACATTGTACCTATCATTCTCCCACCCTCTTCAGTTCTTATGTTCTTGACGGTTATCTCACCCTCAACAAAGCCTTTTGAACCTATTTCTAGTATCTCTGTAGCGATTACTTTACCATTGATTGAGCCATGGACTGCTATAGTTTTTGATTTCATACTTGTTGTAGTGATTTTACTATTTTCTAATACATCAATACGAATATCACCTATTATCTCACCTGTTATAGTACCATCAAGACGGATATTTTTGGCATGGATATGTTTGGATACTTTTCCTGTCTGCATTACATCTAGTGTCTTACACTTGATTGTACCTTTTAGTTCACCATTTATGATAATTGTATCTGCTTCTATATTACCCTCTACTCTTCCTGTTTGACCAATTATCAGAGTATTAGTAACATGTACATCACCGATAACTGTACCATCTATATGGAGACTATCAGTACCTTTTAGGTCTCCTGTGATAGTCATAGAAGATGCAATAAGTGTAGATGAATTTATCTTTGGCTTTGCTACCACTGGGGCAACACTCGCTTGTGATTTTTTGTTGTTACTTCCAAATATGCTCATATTCTTTCCTTTTATTTGATTTTGCTAGAGACTTTACTCAGCTTATCTATTCGTTTAAGAATGCTTTTCCATTCTACTGTATCTATTTTATCTGTTGTATAGTTAATATTATCTAAATCAAGACTCATAAACGCTTTTGGGTCTAGCCATTTATTTAAATACCTTACTTCATAATGTAGATGAGAGTCTAGAGTTTTACCACTATCACCCACATACCCTATAATATCACCTTTATTGATGAAATCACCTCTCTTCACCTCATACTTGCTCAAATGTCCATAAGCTGTTTTGAAGCCATAAGAGTTGAGTATAAGTATTACCTTTCCATAGTTTCCTTTTGTCTTTGCATATTTCACAATACCACTAGCAGTTGCATATACTGCTGTACCTTTGGGTGCTGTGAGGTCTATACCCTCGTGAAACTCATTTTTCTTAGTGATTGGATGGTCTCTAAATCCAAAAGGACTAGAGAGCTTTTTATACTCTATAGGTCTTCCATTTGGAATAGCCATAAACATTATTGCTTTTTTGATAGACAATACTATATCCTCTTTATCTACATGGTCATCTCGTATTACTACTACTTTAGAGTCATTAGTTTCACATACTTTACTTATAGTCTGATTGTTTTCTAGCAATGCTATAGGCTGTGATGTCTTGTTTTTAAGATGTAAAACATAAAAGACAGTAGCCACCACAAGTGCTATAAATATAGCTATCAAAGTGTATATAATAGACTTAATATTTGAGGGTGCTGAGTATTGTCGTGAGCCATGTACATCACTCACAGTAATTATTAGACGGTTTTCCATATTTTTCCTTTGTTAATTATGTATTGTATCGAATTTAAGTAACTAAGAGAGCTTAAATCTGCATTTTTGTACGCCTTATCAAACGCTGTTCCGTGGTCCACCGATGTTCTAAGTATCGGAAGGTTAAGGGATACATTGATAGACTCATCAAAAAAGAGAGCTTTTAGAGGTGCTAATCCTTGGTCGTGATACATAGCTACAAAATGCGTAAACTTCTTTCTCATAGATGGAGTAAAAGCTATATCAGGTACAAGAGGAGAGCTAAATATCTCTACTCCTAGAGTCTCATTTGCATTATCTATCGCTTTTTGGATTATCTGCTCTTCATCTCCCAAGACTCCATCATCTCCTGCGTGAGGATTAAGCCCTAATACTCCCACCAATTTTGTAGGATTTATATTTTTATAAAAATTCAATAAAAATTTAGTAAGCTTCATCTCATTTATACTTTTACTCACATCTTGAAGAGGGATATGTTCTGTAAAGAGAGCCACAAACATATTAGGCGTACCCAACATCATAATAGCATCTTCACCGAAAAAATCTCTCAACGTATCGGTATGTCCTTTATACTCTATACCTGCCATCTCCCACGCCTTTTTATTGATAGGAAGTGTGGTGATTGCATCTATCTTACCATCTTTGGCTAACTCTACAGCTCTAATAAACGACGAATAACTATATGCTCCACTCAAACTACTCACCACTCCTGCTTCTATCTCAAAATACTCTCCAATATTTTCAAGTGTCTCAAAATCATCAGGAATAGGGATATTAAGTATAGAAGAGGCTTGTTCTAGCATCTCTCTATCTATACAATATATAGGTTCTATCTCTTGTTTGATAATATGGTGATTTTCTAATGCTAGTTGGATACCGATACCATTAAGGTCTCCAATACTTATAGCTACTTTTTGTAAATTACTCATCTAATCAAAAGACTCTTCATATCCAAAATCGCTTGTTCAAGTCCAGTATAAACAGACCGAGCGATAATACTCTGACCGATATTAAGCTCTTCTATCGTCTCAATCTCTACTATATCTTTGACATTTTCCATATTTAACCCATGACCACTAGCCACTCTCAAGCCACTCTCTTTTGCAAAACAGGAAAGAAGCCTTAAGTTAAAAAGCTCCTCATCCAACATCTCTTTGAGTTTCTTTCGTGGAAGTTCTAACTCTTTGAGACTATGGTGAGTTTTGGAAAGATTTGAATAGCGCATCGCATAGATATTGGCATATTTACCAGTATGAAACTCTATCCACTCCACACCCAAATCAAGAGAAGCTTGAACACTTACCATATTTGGGTCTATAAATAGAGATACCTCTATCTCACTCTCTTGAAGCCTATTTATCGCCTCTTTAAGCTTTGGCAAATCACCCACAACTGATAATCCACCCTCAGTAGTCACCTCTTCTCTCTTTTCAGGGACAAGCGTGACTCTATGAGGTTTGAGTTTACAAGCTATATCTATCATATCCGATGATATTGCACACTCTAAGTTTACAGGAAGAGAGGAGAGTTCTATAATATTTTGAGCATCACTATCTTGGATATGCCGTCTATCTTCTCGCAGATGTATAGTAATCTGGTCAGCCCCAGCTCTTTTGCAGATACTCAAAGCATCCAGAGGATTAGGTTCAGCCACTTTACGAGCTTCACGAAGTACAGCGATATGGTCTATATTTACACCTAGTTTCATTTTACATCCCATCAGAGTTATATTAGTTTGATTATATCAAAAAGTGTTTATAGTTTTATGATAAAATTTAAATTAGGAGTATATATAATGCGAAAATTTAACATCATAAAAGTGCATCCCATACAAAATAGTAATCATTTATTGGTTATTCATGAGATGGAAAAGATAGATATAGATGAGTGGAGAGATAAACACCATCCTCAGAGTAAAGAGAATAATAGTTCTGATGGTGAGTGGTCTTGGCTTGGTATTTTTATATCTTATAAGATAGCCAATATATTAGGGCAAAAAGTCAAGGGATATGTATATAGGATAAATGGAGAGATATTTGGTATCTCTATTGTTGCTTATGATTATCCTTGTCATATCAAACCAAATCAGATAAATCCTTATCTTTGGTATATTGTAAAAAGTCCTCATAGTCAAAGGATTTTATTTGATGGCAATATCTCTGAAAATATAAAATTTCAGAAATATGTTTATGATATTATTTATGATGAAGTGACAAAGTCACAGGTTAGCTCAAGTTTCCAAACATTTTGGCTACATGCAGACCCAACAGGAAAAGATAAACTACTTAATATGTATAAAGACAAAGGATTTGTCTCATGTACTTTAATACAGCAAAAGATTGTAAAATATAGAAGTGATGATAGTCGTTATCTCTATTTAGCCAAAGATAAATTTGATAAATTATCTATTACAGATAGAGGAGTAACAAATGTATAAAAATTTAGAAGAGAAAATTGCAGATAAAACAGATACTAAAGAGATAGATGAGATAATAGAAAAATATGTAAAAGAACATTTTGTAAATATTGATGAGGTGATGCCTTATAGCGATACTATGCCTAATATCAATCACTCTTTAGTCTCAACTACTATTATAGAAGAGGATATAACCATAGATGAGATTATAGAAGATATAAAAATAACACCAAAGGCTATTGATTTGAATAATATAGATAAAGATTTAGAAAAACAGATAGAAATCGCACTCTTTGGCAAAAAATCTAATTTATCTTCATAAAAAATTTATCTTTTTCAAAACATATTCTAAAATGTGCTTTTATCATATCCATACCAAATAAAGCTCTTGCTCCATTATAAAAACAGATATTCATTACTCTATTTTCTTCACAGCCTATGATATGGATAAGCACTCGATGCGTATAACCTATCATTGGTGTACCACTTGCACTATTTAAGTGTTTCATTATTCCATCTTCTAATTTTTTATTAGTAAAAAACCTCTTAAATTCACTTTGAGGTAGAAGTGTAATCACAGCCCCTGTATCGACCTTAAAACTATTAAAGTAATTGCTATTAGGTAGGTTAAATTCTATATGAGCAGAGCCATCTTTATAAGAACACTCTCTCATCAAATTGCTTTAAATATCAAAGGCATCACTTTAGGTAGATTTTTCTCTTTGATAATCTCTTCTAGTGCTTCTTTTGTAGAGGCGTGAGCTATAATTTGGTTATCCATCACAGAGACATACTGCCCCTCATACTCATCTATAATCTCATCTATATGTTCATTAACCCAATGGCTATCTTTATCATTACCCCAAGTATCTGTATGTTTGATAGCATCTTGTATAGATTCGTGAAGCTGTTCGTGAGGATTATAGTCTATCATATTTTTGGGGATATAGTCCCACGCACCCAGTTTGAAAGCCTTACGACAATCTAATACATCATCATTGGCTGTAAAGATAATCATATTGGAGGCTAATTTATTATTATCCTCACCCAATTTAAGTACTTCAAATCCTCTCATCTCTCCATCAAATCGCATATCAACAATCAATATATCAAAATGTTTATTTTCAAAAGTCTCTTTTGCTTTTTCAATACTCTCTATAGTCTCAAAGTTACTATATCCATACTCTTGCATAATCTTTTTTGTAATATCTCTCACATCTTCTTCATCATCTATAAATAATATCTTTATATCATATCTATCTTCCACTATATTTCCTTTTTTATATCAGGTATAAAAATCATAAATTTTACACCATCTTTTCCATTTTCATAAATCCTACCATAGAGCTTTTCTATAATTCTCTTGATGATAAAAAGTCCTAAGCCACTACCATTTTTGATAGTTGAGTTGAGAGGATTAAATATCCACTTTTTATTCTTTTCTATTATGCCTTTTCCACTATCTATATACTCAATCCTAAGATATTTACCTTGCTTTTGTTCTGTAAGAATACGAGGGTTATTGATAGTTTTTATATCTATAAATATATCTATACTCTCTCTATCGCTATTGTGTCTAATAGAGTTTTCAATAAGTTCATTGATACATTCGGTAATCTTCTGTTTATCTGAGGTGATTTTATCATTACTTATATTAAAGTTGATAATAGAGTTATCTAGTCTCATATTGTGTTTGAGATTTTGTAGCAGTTCTGAGAGTTCAAAAGTCTTAAAAATAGGAGTCATAGAGCCTCTTTTTAAATCTTTTAGATTATTGAGTGTAGATACTGTTGTTTTGATTTGATGTTCTATCACAGAATATTTTTTATTGCCTAGTAGTTGTAGATTACTATTAATCACATAAATTTTATTATTGACTTTATCAGCAATATTATGAGCAATTTTTGAAATACTATCTATCAATTTATCATAATCTTTTTTATTTAACTCTTGTGAGCTTTTTTCACTATTTTTATTCTCTTTTATGATTTGAAAAATCTCTAAAATTTTACTCTGTATCCATTTGAGACTCTCTTTGACTTTTATATCCATTTCATTGGCTATTGCCATATCAGATAAAGCTCTCAATATACTTATCTGATTTTCTACCTTATGGTATATAGCTTTATTTAATTCCAAAGTAGTCTCTATAATATACTCATCTTCTCTATTTTGATTATTAAAAATATTATAAAAAAGTTTTTGAGTTGTACCAATAGAGAGTAATCCCAAAGCTTGTTTAGTCTTTTTGGAATCTTTAATATAAGATACATCCATTAGTTTTGCAATAGCTTTTTCATCATAAGGATTATCCTTGAAAATAGCCAAAGCATATTTGATAAGGTCACCATCTTTATCTGTAGAGATAGAGATAAGTTTTTCAAAATACTTTTCTCCTAGCTTTTTTTGTTTATTATAAAAATACAACTCACCTATATTTAGATATAAAAATTTCTTTCGTAAAGTATTTAAGCTTGTTGTCTCTAAAGCTTTTATAAATATAT
>JASFZJ010000105.1:0-26410 GCA_045267865.1 Sulfurovum sp.
CCTGCATTATTGAACCATACATCTATATGTCCTTCTATCTCTAATACTCTATCTATCACAGAAGCAATACTCTCTGGTTTTGTAACATCAAGCACCATCGTATTATCAAACCCTAGAGATATAAGCATCTCTACATCTTTTGGGTCTCTTGCTGTAGGATATACAGTTATAAACCTCTCTTTTAGATACTTAGCCGTTTCTAGTCCTATTCCTGTAGAACATCCTGTTATTACTATGTTTTTTGTCATTTGTTTTCCTTGTTTTAATATATTACTATTTTCTGTTACTCTAATACTTCTCCAACGGATTATATTTTATCATTGCTGGTTGTGAAAAATTTGGTACATCATCATACGAAAATACTGAATAATATTTCTCTTTGTCTAAAGAGGCGAAGTTATCATAAGTGTAGCTATCTTTGCCACCGTATATCTTGACTCCGTCCATAAAGTGTTTTGGTGTGTGGAAGCTATTTCTTACTACATAGTAGCCGTTGAGAGCTTTATCATCTATCCCATCCCATGAGAGCTTTATCATCTTATTCTCTTTGGTTATCTTTAAATTTTCTACTAATGGTAGAGGTGTTCTGCGTTTTTGAATATATTTGATACTAAGTGATGCATCATCATCCCAGTTTATAACTCTATTTTTGACCCCCAAAGATGATGTTGGTTTAATTACTAATTTGAGTTTTCTACCCTCTTGGTGTATCTTATCTAGCATAATTTTGGATAGTGTATCAAACTTGAAGTATTGATAGATTTTATTACTAAGGTCACTCTCTGCTACTTCATAGCCTATATACTCTATCTTGTCTCTATCTTTTATATCTTGATATGAGCCTACCTCATCTAGTTCTACTAGTTCTACATAAAATCTTATATCAGATTTACCTTTGATTTTATTTTTGTTTTTTATCCTTAATGCACACTCTGTTATTCTTGTCTCTTCTGGATTTGGTAGTTGTGATATATCAAAATCTAAGTATCCATAAACACGATTAGAGTCTTGGTCAAATCCACTTTTGAGTCCATCTTCTTTGTTGTTCATACATATAGTATGTAGTGAAGATGCAGGTAGATGTATCTTCACATCTTCTATAGTATATTTAATATCAAGTATTGGACGATACTGAATACCTCCACCAAACTGTCCATAACCTATATCAAACTGCATCATTTGACTATCTTCACCATCTGGTAAATCTTTTGGTCCATCTATTCTAAATACAGCTTTATTATTTTGTATCTCTTCTTCTAACATTTGACACTCATATTTGGAGAAGTCCCAAAAATTCCATATACCTTGAGTTAGTTGGTTTGATTTAATAGCTTGTCCTATGGTACATTTTGCTTCGGCATTCTCTATCTCATCAAAATCGGTAACCTCGGTAAAGCTATGAGGTTTGAGTAGAGATAAGTCCCATTGACCATATTTCTCTATCTTCGCTCCTACTCTATTCATAGGATAGAGATAAAATCGTACAGATTTGATAATAGCATTTTGAGGTATTGAATCAAAATCAAAGCTCATTACTCCATTACATATACCTTTACTTCTATTGACACCCACAAAGAGTGAATTTAGTCCAAAATGTGTACGGTTCTGCTCTTGTGTATTTTCACCCACATATCCACTACCTGATTTACTAGCAAAGATAAGCTTAAAAAATTCATCATCTTCAAGAGCTGTACGAACTTTAACAATAGGAGCAAATGGAGATTTGAGATTACTATTTTTATTGACGGCTCTTATAGTATAGAAGTAGTTAGATGAGCTACTCAAATCACTATCCATAAATATATTGCCTCCTACTAGTCCCACTCTAGTTCTATCATTACATGCATCTTTATCTTGTGTACTTCTATATATCTCAAAATATATATCATCTCTATCTTCATATTTCCATATTAAGGTCACAGAAGATGAGTCTCTAGCTTCAAGAGTAAACTCTTCTACTCTACTTGGTGCGAATGATGAGTAGTTGATAACTTCACTAAGTACATATTTGAGTGCTGGTATATTTTCATTGATACTACCACTCATACTCTTCATATAATCAGGGATATTTTTTGTACCTACTTCTACTACTATTGCGATAATCCCTTTAGAGTAATAATACTCTCTACCACTTCCACTAATAAGTGTAGTTGGTGGCTTACCTCTATGAATACCATATTTTCTACCTGTTACTTTGGCAAACTCATCATTCATATTTGCACAGAGTACATTCATATCAGTCCCATCAATCTCAGCCTCATGCATAAACTTATGAGCAGGGAAAAATACATTTCCTTGTGAATGATAATCAAATGCTATAGTTATATTATCATGAGTATCTACAAAGTCTTTGATAGCACTTGTCTCAGCTTCTGAAAATGGCTCTTCTCCTCCATATACATTGGAGCTTGTATTGGAGATTTTGGTAAATCCGATAGAGAAGTTTCTATTCAAATCCACTCCATAAGAGCCGTCATGATTTTTGCGTCTATTTTTACGCCAAAATGAGAAATGCTTTCGTGAATATTCATATCCATCAGGATTGAGACAAGGCACGATATAGAGAGTAGAACTCTCTAAGCTTTTTTCCAATATAGGGTCTATATTTTGATTATCAGCAATATCCTCTATAAATTTCAAAGCCAACTCATGACCTACCCACTCTCTAGCATGAATACTTCCTGTATATAATATTGCAGGTTTACTATCAGCCGTGGATACATCTTTAGATATTTTGGCTAGGACTATATCTCTATTTTCATAAGTAGTTCCTATTTTAACTATCTCTATCAAATCGGGGTGACTCTTTTGCATTCCATATAGAAAGTTTAAGCTCTCATCATAAGACATATATTGGTTTTTCATCTCTACCTCTCTAACTATAAAATTGATTACTCTCTTTAGATTTGAGATTATAGCAAAATAGTATTAGAATTATTGATTTTATGGTTACCAAAATTTTAAAATCTTATCTCCACACTAAAATCAACGGCATTAAATATATTGTAGATTAGATTGATAATCAGAAGCTAACTAGACAAATTATAGTTTCTCTCAAACAAACCATAATAGAAGGAACCAAATATTTTCAAAATAAGACTTGAACCTACACAACAGTTTGGTGTAACACTACTTTCGTCTCATTTGCCTCTAGGCTAGAGTTATCTACTCTATTATCATAAGCAATTACAAATACCTCATCACCTCTCTCCAAATAGTTATGCTCTCCAAAATCGGCATAAGCAGTTGCTCCTATAGCTATAAGTGCTTGTTTTGGGTAGTTTGTATCTTTGAGGTGTTTGGATATATCTTCTAATACACTAAAATCTTGTTGGTTATTCATCTTATCTATTAGCCAATTTTTGAGTTTGGTATAGAAGTATGAGTATCCTAGAAGTGGTGCATCTACACCATAAGGATAGAGAACTCCATCTCGTCTTAGAAATGAACATAGGTGATAGTTATCCATCACTCCACCACTTTCAAATTTATCTATCTCTATCCACTTATCACCAATACCTTTAGAGTTAGCACCCCAAGACTTTTTTTCTGATATTTTTTTTGCTCCATCTTTTCTGATAGTACAGTCATTAAATGTAGTAAATCTTAGAGCTTTTAAATCTGTTACTTTTTTGTCTGTATCATAAACTATATCAAAAAATACAGCAATTTCAGGCTCTACTTGTGCATTGGCTTCATAGTTGGGTAGTGTGAGAGTATCTGTACCTATTGAGTATATACCCAAGAAGCTTTTTGAATTAGGAAGATAAAAAGGAAATATTCCTTTTGGTGCATCAGGTTCAGCAGTGACAACATTTTCAAAGTCTTTGAGTTCACCTGCTTGTTCTAAATGGTGTGCAAAGTTTCCTGCTACACCAAAACTTATGGTATCTTGTAGAGACATAAAAATTCCTTGAAAATATTGTGAGTGATTTTTTAATATTTAGCGAGTGTAGGGTGCGTAATCACGCACCATTAAGAGAGCTTAATTTATAAAAAATAATAAGCATAATCAAAGGTGCGTTAAAAACAGCACCCTACACAATAGGGCTACTGTAACTATTTAGCTTCTGCTACTGCATCTTTAAGTGTTTTACCCATTTTAAATTTAGGGGCTGTATGTGCTGCTTTTGTATATGTTTTGTCAGTTCCTGGTACTTTACCACTTTTCTCTGCTACTTCTACTGTTGAGAAAGTACCAAATCCTACTAAAGATACGCTATCTTTTTTTACTAGTGCTTCTGTAATTGCTGTTGTAAATGCTTTTATTGCTTTTTCTGCTGCTGCTTTTGTCTCATATTCGCCACTTGTTTGTACTAATTCTACAAATTCTGATTTTGTCATTTTAAATCCTTGTTTTATGATTTGAACATTATAACACAACATCATCTTATAAAAAGCTAAAAAATCCTCTAAGTAAGGGTATTTTGGGCGTTTGGGGATGAAGATGTGATATTATTTTTCATATCTTCCCCAAATTCCTCTTTTAACTCTTCCAAAAATTCTAATATTCGTCTTTGAAATAGTATATCTTCTTCTTTTTTCATACATTTATGTAACTCCAAAAGAAGCTCTATATCTATTTTTTGAGCAAATCGCTTCACCTCTTTAGTCTCTCGTGCTACTATCTGAATAAGATGTTCAAAGTTGAGACCATTATTGGTGACTATTTTATTATGATACTCATGAACGGTATCTATTAGTAGCACTATTCTATCAATATCTTCACCATATATCTTACAAGCTATCTCTTGAAGTTTAATCTCTTCACACTCACATATCTCATCATTAGATGATACCATTAGGGTCAATATCTTGGCTCTATACTCCATTGAGCTATGATGATAGACGAGATATTCCCTAAACATTTTCATCATAAATCGTTTTATACCTCTAAACATTATCTACTCCTATAAGTGATACACCTACCTTTTGTGGTATTATCTTAAAGTCTGCTAAGTTCATAAAGTCCATATCAGATATATTATCTCCTGCACCTAGAGTTAATATAGGGTTATATCTCTCAATTAGATACTCTACAGCAAACTTTTTATTGAGGCATTTAGGTAAAATAGCAAAAGAGTTATCATTCTCATAGAGATAAAAATCTGTATATATCTCTAAAAATTCATTTAATATCTCTCGTACGCTATTTAAGACACCTTTATTATTGAGGTTAAACTTGTTATAGATACTAAGATAAAATTCATCAAGCACTTTTATTACAAGCTCCACATTAGCTCTCATAAGCTCTTTTTGGAGTATTTTATAGACCTCTTGCATTGAGAGTATTTTATTATACTCTTGCATTATTTGTTTTTGCCAATCCTCATCTACTTTACCATCAATCAAAACCACACCACCAAAGTTGAGTATAGCATATTTGATATTTTTATCTTTGGAGAGAATAGTTCTATCGTAAGAGTCCATATTTCTAGCAGTCGTGGGGATAAATGTCATTCCAGACTTAATTATAGTATCTATAAATAGTTTTGTACCTTTATAAAAAAATGAGTTCTCTTCTCCATCTTTGGTATATCCACCTACTACCGTCTCTTTGGTGAAGTCTGTTTTTCGTCTTGTTTGGATAAGTGTATCATCAATATCACTAAAAAAAAATATCTTATTTGGCATCTACTACTCCCTCAATTCCATAGTTTTTATATCTATTGATAATAGATTTTGCCCAGTTTGAGTGGGTACTCTTCTCATACATTCTACCATTTTGACTAAATATCGCCTCATTTTCATTCAGAAGTCTATTGGATATCTCATAATCTTCAATGCTCACTCTATAGCTATGTTGTATTATCTCCACTTGTTTAGGGTGGATACAAGTCTTATTAAAGAGTTGATGCTCCTTATCACTATAAAGCTCACGATGAAGTGTCTTATAATCTTCAAAACAGGCATAAACAGCAGATGATACATTAAATCCATTAGGTTTGAAGATATTGATAATGGTTGAGAGAATAATATAAAGAGGCATAATCTCATAGATACTCTTCTCACAATCTCTCATCATTCCCAATAGACTCAAAATATCCTCACCACCAATACGCACCACCAATACTTTCTCTCTAAAAGGCTCTAACTCTTTAAGTATATCATTAAGTTTGAGTGAGCTAAAGACATCTTTGGTCTCCAAAATAGGCATAATATAAAAATCATTTTTCTCTATAAAAATAGAGAGATAGGAGGCTATATTAGAGGTATCAAACTTAGGCAGTACAAATCCATCTACCAAATCTATATTAGGAAAGCTCAAAATATCTTTAAGGTTATTTATATCCCTAGGACGCACAAAGACTTTCAAATTACTAATTTTTAAATTCTCTAAAATATTCTCTAATATTTTCATACCTTTTAGCATATCACACAATGCTGTGGAATCTTCTAAGCAAATCACTACAGATTTAAGATAAGGATATTTCTCTTGTTTTAAAATCAACTCTAAATTTTTATTCATAATAGGAATATAGAGTGTTGCACCCAACTCATAATAGTCTATTTTTCTCATTTTAACAGATCCTTGATAATCGCTAAAGCACGATAAGGTAAATTTGGATTTTCTACTACTTTTACATTTTTTTCTCTGCTCAAAACTAACAGATGTTCTATATCTAGTGACTTTAAATCATCTACTATTACAATATAAGGAACTCTTCGTAAAAGCACCCTCGTACTCTCCCCAATTCCTGGTTTAATATAGTTTATATTAGTCACACCAAACTCTTTTTGGATATTCTCTATATCTTCATTTATCTTTTTATTAAGTTTGCTATCTGAAGATATAAGAGGCTTCTTATCTATCTCTAACTTATATATTATACTCATAACCTCATCAATAAACCACAAACTCAAATCACTCTTCGCATACTCCTCATAATATCTACAACCGTGATAATCACCACTTTTTATATACTCATCATTTAGAATACTTCGACTTACAAGCCCTGATATTGTAGAATTTAACGCAGATGAGGGGATAAGATAGTCATCACCATTAACAGCATAATCAGCCACTCTTGCTATATCAGAGACTACATAGAGGTTATTTGAGATATTAAGGTTGTGTTTAGTATTAAACTTATGTATAAATAGCTTTAATTCTCTATTAATCACCCCTTTACCCGTCCATCCATCTACAAATATAAACTCACTTTGGGGATTATTTTTATAGATATACTCTAAGGCTTTATTGTCTATCTCTCTATCTCGTATAATAGATATAGAGTAGTGATTTACATCTTTATTAAAAACTTCTTTTAAAACTCGTTTGAGTAAAACACCAATAGGAGTTCCTGCTCGTAGCAAAGATACAAGCACAATATCATCTTTAAGACTTAAATTATACGCTAGAGTCAAAATATCATTGGCAAATCTATTTTTATTGAGTTCGTAAGCTTTATAAAATATAGAGAGATAATTTTTTGATGGTTCGTACTCTTGGCTTATCATCTGTGAATAGTGTGATTTACCTTGTTGGATGAGTTGCTCTTTTTTTTCTATACTTGTGAAGTCTATATCTATGACTTTGACTAAAAATTCTACATCAGTCTCTAAATAGCTACCGTGAAAATGGATTTGGGGCAATTTTATCTCCTTGTTTTAATGAATTACTATATCAAAAGTTAGGTACTAATACTTTAAATTGTTTTTCTATTATAAAGTTATAAAATCCATATTTATTAAGATTTTTTGCCTTCATATCTAAATATATATCTTTATACTCAGGATTATTATAAATAGTTGTTCCATCTTGATTTATAATAGCATTTGAAAATTCTTCATTATTTAAAAACATGTTTGCAAATTTAAAGAATTTCTTAAAATGGTCACGAAGAAGTTCAATACGACAATTTTGTACATTTGGGCTAGAGTGTATATCTACCTCACAATTACCTAAACTAAAAAGTCTAATAGACTCTTTAGCTTTTTCATATAAATATCCTGTCGTCTCCTTTGGTTGCAGTTCTAAAACTTTTTTACCACTTGGAGTTAATCTAAAAACCAAAATAAAAAGCTCTAATAAATCATCATAAATTGGATTAACGATTAAAGGTCTTTCATTGGTTATAGTATTTGTTGTTATAGAAGTAGTATCACGAGTATTACCACTACTATGAAGTGGAAACTGATTATCTTTATAGCAACCATTACAATCGGAACACATCAAAAGATAATTCTTATGATCACAATTTAGTAATGGATACAGATTAACATCATGTGGTCTATAATGATCAATAGAAAACTTCATAAATCTTCCATTATGTTCAAGACCTTCTTCTGTATTATTAAGGTGGCATTCACAAATTGGACATTTATATTTTGCAACTTTCAAATGAATATCTTTAAATTTAGTCCATTTACAATTAGAACTATTAAACATAGCTAATGCACTATTATAATCAGAATGACTATATAAATCTCTCATATCAATCATTGAAAAACTCTCCAAATTCTTCTAAAAATCTTTCCATTTCATTATCATCAATTGTTTCATACTTTTCAAAATTTATCTCTTTATGCTCTTCTAAATACTTTAGAAATAGAAAATACTTTGAATTATAAATAATATCACCAACTAAACTATTATCTAAAATATTGTGTAATTCTTCTAGTTTTTCTGATTCATCAGTAGAAAGATTATCTTCTCTCAATTTTAATTTTGTAAATTCTTGAATATCTTTTTGCATACTTGAACCAATCAATGAAGATAACCCAAAATAATTCAATAAAACAGAACATATATCTGAATATTTAGTACCTCTTCCATCGGTTTGAACTACACCTTCTTCATCATTAATATCAATAGTTCCTATCTCACTAGCTTCTCTATCTAAAAGCATTATAGGATTATGTGTGGCAATAATAATTTGTACATTTGGGTTTAATTTTCTTATATTCTCTATCAATATTGATTGCCATTCTACATGCAGTGATGTTTCAGGTTCATCCATCAATAGTATAAACGGAGTCTCTCCTTGAATAATGATACTTAAAAAAATAATTAAAATTTGTTTTTCACCTGATGATAATTTTTTGATAAATTCCCATTCATTATTTTCTTCTGTAGGTGAATTAATATCTTGATTTTTAAATTTTATTAACAAAGGAATTTTTGAGTTACTAATCTTTATATCATCTATTATTATCTCTTTGTTTGTATCACTATAAAAAGTATTTATAATATCTTGAAAAAGTAAAAACTGTTTATACATCTCATTTTTTATCTTATTTTCTTCAGTTCTTAATCTTTGAAACTCTTGTAATTCTTCAATAGATGCTATCGCAATCTTTTCTTCTATCTTTTCAATTTTTCTTCTTGTCTCTTCGGTCTCTTTCTTGATATTTGTTTTTACCATAGAGTGACAATCAGAAAAATCATTAAAAAGTTTTTTTATTTGACAATCAAGTTCTGTATGCTCATCTTCACATGTACTTACTTTATTATCAAAAGTATCAATTAATACGGATTTAATATTTTCAGCAGTTTGATTATTTGTAATAGGTATAGGTGTTGGTATCTCATCTGAAAAATCCGACTCATAATATTGTAAAAAAGATAACTCTATAGATGGGTTTTGGAAATCGTCAATTAACTCCATATCATGACGAATACAAGCATCAATAAGTTTTAAAATAGTTGATTTTCCAACTCCATTTTTGGCAATTAAGATATTTATATCTTCACTTACTTTCCAACTAAAGTTTTTCTCTTTATATATCTGTTTCATCTCAACACTATCTAGTATTATTTTTGTTGCACTAGCTAACTCTTTTGCCCCTGATTGAAGTAAAAGGCTTTTAATTTCTTGTTTAAATCTTTTAAATTCATTACTATTTTGTGATGGTATAAAATCTTTTAGTATATTTTTAAAAATAAAATTTTTTCTTCTTTTGTGGGAACCAATACCTTTCTCCTCATAAGCTTGTTGCCATAAGTGATTATTATTGCATATAAGGTTATCGTAAATATATTTTCTTAATTTTTGAGAAAGTTCTTGTTTGATTTTATTTTGAGAAAAAGCTATCTCTAATTTCAATTGTTTACTATGTTTTAAAAAGAGATTAATATTCCTCATTATAAAAGTTAATATTTTACTTATAGGTTTAATATCTCTAAATTCAGTCTCTTCTTGTTGCATCCTTTTTGTAAATGCTTTAATCGTCATCCAATGTTTATAATCAATCTCTTTTTGAAAATCAAGAATAAATTTTTCAGTATTTAAGTCAATTAAAAAATTATTAAAATCATAATATAATGATTGAAAATCTGGATTTTTTGACTCTTTAATATCTTTAAATAGATTTTTTATAGTTTCTTTTGATATATCAAGAGTTTGATTTTCATTTAATTTTTCTAATTTATATGTATCTTTATTTTGAATATTAAAAGAGATATTTTGTTTTTCTAGGGCATCTTCAAGATTTGACAGTTGTCTTCTTAGGAAACCATTTTTATCACTATTTTCTACTTCATCCATTTTAGAAAAAAGTAATTTTAGTTTATCTTTATATCCATTTATATAGATACTCTCTATTGCCCCTTGTCCACCTGCGATAAATGGTTCTAAAGCTTTACCTACCAAGAGTATTTGATTACAATAATCAAAAAAATCATAATGTCTTACAGATAAAGTATCTCTTTTCTCACTTAATGTATGACCTATCCCCTCACCATCAATCAGAACAAACTCTAAATCTTGTGGTAGCCAATTTGCCAAAAGTTGATTATCACCTTCTATTCTAATATATTCAGCCAAAAGTACCATAGAGCTAAAATCATTTTTCAAAAGTTCTTTATTTCGATAAATAAAATCTTTCTTTTCACTAATACCCTCTATTATAAGGGGTTTATTACTAAAAAGTTCATAGTTATCTATATTCAATTTATTAAATGTTATTTCTATCTCTTCAAAAAAATCTTGAACTATATTTTGCTTTATAGTCCTTAGACTTATATTATCAAGTAAAGATTCATTATCATCAAGGTCTTTAATCAAGGGTAAAATTCTATCTATAATATCAGAAGCTTTTTCTTTTATTATTTCACTTGTGACCATATATCGTAGTCTAAACTTTCCATCTCCTGACTCTAATAATTTATCTATAATATCTTCCATATTAGATTTTTTTTGTTTATAATTATCTGATGCTTTTTTGATTGCTGCATCAATAAGTAACTCAATAGAATCTTGAATTTCTGCTTTTTCTTTTAGTATAATAGTGGTTTTAAATTTCAAATCTTTTTTGACAATATATTCAGTTGGAGTAACTGTTGTTTTTGTTTGAGAAGTTGTTGGAAAAGCATACTTATTGGTATCTAATATAGTTCTTACAAGAGATGTTTTACCTGCTCCTGTAGTTCCCAGTAGATAAATTTTCTTTATTTGAGATAACTCTAAATTACTTGACTCTTTCAATATATTTTGTATTGACTTAAAATTTTTCATTTCTATATTCCTATTATTTAAGCCCTAATTGAGCTTTTTTTCATCGTATATTAGTTATTAATTAAATTTTACTATTTTAACATTATTACTCTTCAACTATATTAGCTACTACTCAATCAAAGCAATCATTAGATTTTTTCCAAAACAGTTTTGTAAGAAATTTACTGTTCTATCCTATCTTTTATCATTTAATAATTTTTCTTTCTCTTTTTTTGTTAATTTATCTACTACTAAATTATATGATTCATCTATCATACCTATTAAAATCTCATCTCTCATTGTACCATCTATTGTAATAGTATTCCAATGTTTTTTATTCATGTGATATCCAGCATCTACACAATCGTATATCTCACGATAAGCTAGTGCATCAAAAGGCAGACATTTTAGATTTATCTTTAGTGGTTTTTCTTTCCAAAGAAGTAATGCAAACATTTTATTCATAACTTTAAATACCATAACATCGTCATTAAATGGAAACTCTTTTTGTGAACTATTTTTTGAAATAAGTGTTTTTTCTAACTCTTCTAAATTCATTTTAAAACTCCTCGTTATTAAGGATAAACTAGCCAATAGGTTCTGGAATTACAGAAAGTGCTTGTGTGTCAGGTACAAATTTGTCTAAAGTATAGAATTACTTTTTAGCAATAAAAATATCTTCATCTTCATTAAAACCATATTGACTATATTCTCCAGAAAAATTAAATCTTTCAACGCTAAAACCAACTGAGCTTAATCTTTTTGAATAATCTTGCCCATAAATTCTTATATGATCAAATTGACCAAATACAATCTCTCTTTGATTGGGTTCAGTTATAGAAAAATCTTCAAATGTCTTATCAGTATTTTTTGAAATAGGAACTTGTAAAATTGCTTTCCCACCATTTTTTAGTACACGAAACAACTCTTTCATAGCATCTATATCATTAGGTATATGTTCAAGTATATGATTACAAATAATTAAATCAAATGTTTTTTCATTATATGAAATATTCAATACATTAATATTTTTAACAGAATTTGGATAACTATATCCTTCTGTAAATAAGTCTCCACATGTATAGTCATTAAATCCAAAGTCCAAAATAGTTTTAGAAAGATTTTTTTCAGGAGCAAAATGAAGTATTTTTAATTGTTTTCCTTTATTATTAAAAATTTTCATGATATGTTTAAGATAAATATAAACTAGCCTTTCTCTATCTATTGAACCACATTTATAGCATCCAGCATCTCTTTTCCCTGCTCCAATAACTTGTTTCTCAATAATTACAGGAAAATCATAACCTATTGGTGCTAAATCTTTTGAACTATACCCACAAAAAGGGCATAAATAGCTATTCCCTTTATGCAAAAATAGTTTTATTTTCTGCTTTATTTTACTTGGAATAATTTTTTTTAATTGATTTATCATTATCGTATTACCTTCTTTTTTTCTAAATAAGATTTATATATTATATTTAAATTACAAAGATATTAGCTTAACGAAAATATCAGGAATTTTAAGTAAAGGTACTAGTATAAAAGATGTGTAAGATAAGTATATTATAAACTTTAGAGATGAAAGGGAAGCTACTTATTAGATAAGATAGAGATTTTTTAGATACAATTAGCAAAAAGTATTTAGGATTGTAGATGAAAAAACTGATAATAATTGCGTTATTAATGCCTTTTATATTATTAGCAAAAGATTATAGAGATAATAGAGAGGTCAAACACTTTATAAATAAGCTAGTCAAAGAGTATAGATATTCAAAAAAAAGTTTAAATACTCTATTTGCTAATGTAAAAGTACAAAAAGTTCCACTTCGTGCTTTTACTCATAAAGATAAAATTAAAAGAACTCCAAAACAGATAGCACGGCTAAAAAGGCTCTACCCAAAATATGGTGCATGGAATAGATATATCAAACATAAAATTACTCCTAGACGAATAAATCAAGGTGTATCATTTCTAAATAAACATAAAAATATCCTTAAAATAGCCCAAAATATGTATGGTGTTCCGATGGAATATATTGTAGCAATTATCGGTATAGAGAGTGTTTATGGCAAGAATGTAGGGAAATATAATGTTTTTGATACATTAGCTACTCTATCATTTGAGCCAAATAGACGAAATAAATTTTTTAAAAATCAGTTTTTAAAATTTATGCATTTAGCTAAAAAAGAGAGATTTAATCCAAGAGATGTTTATGGCTCTTATGCTGGTGCTATTGGTTTGGGACAGTTTATGCCTAGTAATTATGAGGCTTATGGTGTTGATTTCAATAGAGATGGACGAATTACTCTACAACAACCAGCTGATGCCATCGCTAGTATCGCTAACTATCTCAAAAAAAATGGTTGGAGAAGAGGTGAGAGGGTAGCTACTAGAGTCAAGTATAAAGGTAATAGATTTAAAGGCTATAAGACAGGTTATAGGAAACGATATAATCCCTCTACACTCAAAGGGATAGTGCTTAGAGAGTTATGGGGATATAGAGGTAAGGTATCTTTGATAAAGCTCAACCGTAAGTCTTATGATGAGTTGTGGTTTGGTGCAAAAAACTTCTTTGTAATTACTAGATATAACCATAGTGCATATTATGCTATGGCTGTTCATCAATTGGCACAGAAGATAAAAGCAAAGAGTTTGCATAAAAAGAAAAAAAGTATATCGAGTCTATATGAAAATTAATATTATTATTATAGATAAAAAAGGCAAAGATAGTCTCTACTCAAGACTTATTGAACACTACAAAAAGATAGCAAAACCATTTGCCAAAGTGGAAGTGATAGAGGTATTTGATAAAGATATATCTAAAGCTCAAGATATATCTTCCTCATTTGCTCAACAATCATACACAAAAGCACTAGAAAAATATCTGAATAATGGTATAAATATAGCATTAAATCCATCTTCAAAAGAGGTGGATAGTCACGAATTTGCAAATCTGCTTAAGGATAGGCTAACTGTAAACCTCTTCATTGGTGGTGCATACGGCTTTGAAAGGGCATTTTTGGATAAATGTGATAATAGCATATCATTTGGTAAAATAACACTTTCACATAAGCTTGTGAAAGTAGTTTTGTTAGAACAGGTATTTAGAGGTCTTAGTATAAACAGTGGTCATCCATATCATAAATAGGAAAAAAAATGTTAACAAAAAATGAGTTGATAGAAGTAAAAGAGAAATTAGGTAGTAGGAAACTACAGATAGAGAAAAATTTACGAGGTACAACAAAGGAGCTTGATGGAATGAGAGACCTTGAACTCAAAGATGAGGGTGATTATGCCTCTGCCTCAGCAGAAAGTATAATAGATAGTGCGATTTTACTACAACAGAGAAAAGAATTAAACGAGATTGAACTTGCTTTGGATAAAATAAAACAAGGCGTTTATGGTGTATGTGAGATGTGTGAAGAGCCTATAGGCAAAGCACGACTAGAGGTCAAAAACTTCGCTCGTTTCTGTATTACTTGTAGGCAAATTAACGAAAAAGAACAGAAATAAACAGTAAATAACTGATATTACGCAGTTTAGAAAAAATTTGATATTTTGTAGGTTTGGTATCACCAAACGATAGGTAAAGCGTAGCAATTGATACGATATATTAAGTTTTTAAGTGTTTGGCAGTGCCAAACCTACAAAGTGCGTAACATCACTAAATAAAATAAAAGGGGATAATATGAGATTGGGTCTATATATTTTTGCTTCAACAACACTGATTATGATTATTGGGGGATTAGTTTATTTAATTAATTCAGATAGTTTTGCTATAGAGTTTATGGAGGGATTTAAGATTACTCTTCCCATAGCAATTTGGGTTATTTTACCAATGATAGTTTTTTTAATTCTTACTATTTTTCATATGTTTGTATATGGTTTTAAAAATTTCTTTATACTCAAAAAATGGCAAAAAGATGCTACTACACTAGAAGATGCTCTATATTGGTCACTTCTTAATGAGCCACAAAAAAAGAGATATATGATAAAAGATTTGGAAAATTTTGCTATCATATTAGATAAAGCCTCTTTGAGTATAGATGATAATATAGATGGATTAAGCCCTAAACTATCAAGTGTATTACATCTTACGCTAAAGATAAAAAATGGTGAGTATATAGACTTAAAAGAGCATAAACTTAGTGGAATACTTAAAGATGGAAATCCTATCTTGATACAAAATAGACTCAATCGTCTTAAATCTGATGAGGCATTTGTAGAAGATGTGATGAAGTCACCAAAAAAGTATTCTAAAACAGTTCAAGTAGAAGCCCTAGATATATTTTCTCAAAGAGCAGACTTTGATGATGCTATTAAATATATAGATATATTTGAGTCAAAACACTTCTTTGCTATACTAGATAGAGTTACACTCAAAAATAGCCTAGGACTTAGTAGTGAAATCTTGACCCAATTTGTATATACTCTTAAACTAGAGTGTAAAGAGTTCATCAAAATTGTATTAATCACCAAAAGATACTTCAAACCAGAAGAGAATTTGAAGCTATTTAAAGATTATCAATCAGAAAATGAGAAAGCACAAAATGCTTATATCTATCTTCTATTTGAATATGAACTACTGGACCAAGTATCAGCATATCTATCAGAGCATGAGCTGAGTGAGTTCTTGAAGTTTAGAGCATTAAATGAACTTAAACAGAATAATAGTATCTATAAACTAGAAGATATTATAGATATACATTCTGTCTGTAATGAGACAAAACTTCACTAAATTAGGTATTAAAGCTTTATGAAAATAGTAGATTTCTCAAAAACAGTATATGCCCTAGCTCCTTTAGCAGGGTTTACAGACTTACCTTTTCGCTCTGTAGTCAAAAAGTTTGGTGTAGATTTGACTGTAAGTGAGATGATAAGCTCAAACGCTCTAGCATTTGGAAGCAAGAAGACAATCAAAATGTTAGAAAAATCTCCACTAGAAGACCCTTATAGCATTCAGTTAGCAGGTTCTGACCAAGATATTATGAGAAGAGCTATTGAGCATCTTAATACTATTGATAATATTAGTGGAATTGATTTAAACTGTGGTTGTCCTGCACCAAAGATAGTCAAAAATCTACAAGGCTCATCACTCCTTACCAATTTACCTCTTATGAGTGAGACTATTAAAACTATAAAAAAATACTCAAACAAAGATTATACTTCTGTCAAAATTCGTCTAGGATTTAATAGTAAAAATCATATCGAAATAGCCAAAATTTGCGAAGATAGTGGAGCAGACTTTATAGCTGTCCACGGACGAACCAAAGCAGGAAAATACAAAGCCCCTGTTGATTATGATGCGATAAGAGAGATTAAAAAATCCGTATCAATTCCAGTAATCGCCAATGGAGATATAACAACGCCTGAGAAAGCCAAATGGGTATTAGAACACACAGGAGCTGATGGTATTATGATTGGTAGAGGTGCTGTGGGCAGTCCATGGATATTTCACCAAATTATCAATGGTACAGATATAGTATCACAAAGTCTAGTGAGAGAGGTAGTCTTAGAACACTTTGAACAGATGTTGGCATATTATGGAGAGTATGGAGCTGTAATATTTCGTAAACACCTACATACCTACTCAAAAGCAGGATACCAAGGAGCATCAGCCTTTCGTAACAACATAAATAATACTCAAAATCATCAAGAGATGAGAGAGCTTATAGAAGAGTTTTTTTCGCAAGGATTGTAAGGTATAACGGTTCCATTTGTCAAGACCACAGAAAAATATTTTTATTGGTATTTTTTTCTAGGACCATTATAATATACTTCTCTATCTATAGCCATATCTACTCATTCCTCAAAACATTCAAAGGGTCTGTTTGTGATGCTTTTTTGGCTGGGTATAGGGCTGAGAATAGTATAATGATACTTGTACCCAATATGATAAATCCAAAGTCATTAAGTGTTAGTTCTACTGGGAGTTTGGTTGTGCCATATACATCTTCTGGCATTGAGATTATGTCAAATGTTTTGAGTATCCATATCCCTAATCCTCCTAAAAGTGTGCCTGAAAATATTCCTCCTGCTCCTATGATGAGTCCTAATCTAAAAAATATTGATTTTATCTCATCTTTTGTTGCACCTAGTGTTCGCATTAGGGCTATCTCTTTTCTTCTGCTCATTACAGTCATTAGAAGTGATGATATGATATTGAGAGAGGCTACTAATATAATAAGTAAGAGTACCAAAAATAGTGCTTTTTTCTCCATCTCCATTGCTGCAAAGAAATTGCCATTTTGTTGCCACCAACCCTCTATTACGACCAGTGAAGGTAGGACTTCTTTTATATCTTTTATATCATCTAATGGATTTTCACTATAGATATGGACTCCATCATATACACCATGTTTGCGTTTGAGGAGTTTCTCAAATGCTTCTAGTGTAGTATAAATTATTGCTTTGTCATAAGCTTTGAGACCTGATTTGAATACTCCATCTACTATAAATCTCTTCTGCAAGGGCATAGTACCAAATCCAATGGCTTGTTGTTCTGAGAAGTATAGAGTTACTTTTTCGCCTTTGGGTGCATTCATCTGAAATGATAAGCCCTGACCAATGACTGCTCTATATTTGCTCTCTCCATCTCCTCTAGCTATTTTAAAGATACTATTTATCTGCTCTTCTCTATCGTAATCTACTCCATAGACTAATGAGCCTTGGACTATTCCATCATTTTTGGTAATCACTTGGGTAGTGTAATATGGACTAAATTTGAGATTTGGGAATTTACTTGATAGTGTTGTGATAAGTTTGTCATCTACACTATCTTCTTCTAGTGGAAGTATGGTAAGTGGATAGTTCATCACAAAAAGCTTTTTGCTAAACTCTTTTTGTGTGCCGTTCATTATACCCATAGCTATCATCAACACCATCACACCAATAGCGATACCCAAAAATGCCAAGACAGCAGATATAAATATAAATGGGTTCTCTCTATCGTATTTGAGATAGTGTCTAATGATATGCCCAATAAATCTCTTATTGGGTTTAAGAATGGCTTTTGCCATTATGCCAATAATCCTTTTTTAGGTCCACTTTTACCACAACATGCTTTATATTTTTTGCCAGAACCACATGGACATGGTTCATTTCTTTTTGGTTTTTTATTGCTTATTATAGGCAATCTTTTGCGTTCAGTTGGCTCTATCTGATTATTTGGCTTCGCCTCTGCTACTTCACTCTCTAACTCTTCTCTAATATGCTCTATCGCCTGTTCTTCCTCTTCTGTAGACTCAAAGTTAAACTGTACTAATTCAAGCACTTTAATAGCCTCAAGCTTGATACGCACTACTAGGTCTTGGAATAGTTTGTAGCTATCTTGTTTGTACTCTGTGAGTGGGTCTTTTTGGTTGTATCCTCTAAGTCCTATACCAGTTTTGAGTACATCCATCTCGTATAGGTGGTCTCGCCATTGAGGGTCTAGGACTTGAAGATATAGTATTCTCTCTATATCTTCTCTCTGTTCTGTATCTATCTGTGACATTTTGGCTTCATAGCTATTGACCATTATATTGGTAATTGCCTCTTTTAGCTCATCTACATCTTTCTCTTTGAAATCATTTATATTTACATCAAGATGAAGCTCCTCTTTGATATGGGCTACAAGTCTATCTATATCAAAATCTTCTGTTGGCATACCATCAAATATCTCAGATTCCCCCAATAAAAACTCTACATACTCAGCACGATTTTCAGCTATTTTACCTGCTATATCAAAGTTATTATCAAGAAGCTGATTTCTAAATTTATAGATAGCTTTTCTTTGGTGATTGGCTACATCATCATACTCTAAAATATTTTTTCGTGACTCATAGTGTTGATTTTCTACTTTCTCTTGAGCTTTTTCTACAGAACGAGTTACTATCCTAGAATCAATAAACTCTCCCTCTTCTACACCTAGTTTATTCATAATATTTCTAATTTTCTCTCCACCAAAGATACGCAATAAGTCATCATCAAGACTTAAAAAGAATTGTGTCTCTCCTGCATCTCCTTGTCGTCCTGAACGACCTCTTAGTTGATTATCAATCCTTCTACTCTCGTGTCTCTCAGTACCAAGTATCATCAATCCACCTAAGGCTCTTACCTCATCATTGATTTTAATATCCACACCACGACCTGCCATATTTGTAGCCACTGTTACTGATGCTTTTACTCCTGCATTAATAATAATATCTGCTTCGTGTGCGTGATTCTTAGCATTTAAAACACTATGAGTGATTTTCTCTTTCAGTAGTCTCTCATGGATAAGTTCAGACTTTTCGATAGAGGCTGTTCCGATAAGTATCGGTTGCCCTTTTTTGTGTACTTCTCTTACTCGTTTTACTACAGCATCAAGTTTTTCTCTCTCTGTATTATATATAAGGTCATTTTTATCATCTCTTGCGATAGGTACATTAGTAGGGATTGAGATTACATCAAGTGCATAAATTTGAGAAAACTCTGTAGCCTCTGTCTGTGCCGTTCCTGTCATACCTGCCAATTTGTTGTAGAGTCTAAAGTAATTTTGGTATGTGATTTCTGCTAGAGTTTGTGACTCCTCTTGTATCTCTGCACCCTCTTTACATTCAAGTGCTTGATGTAGCCCTTCTGAATATCTTCGCCCCTCACTAAGTCGCCCTGTAAACTCATCGACAATAATAATCTCATTATTTTGTAAAACATAATCTTTATCTTTTACAAATATATAATGAGCTTTTAGTGCTTGGTCTAGGTGGTGAGAGAGTGATGCATTTTCTAAGTTGTAGAGATTTTCCACCTCAAATAAATCTTGTGCTTTTTGTAGCCCATCTTCTGTCATTACAATGGTTCTGTTCTTCTCATCTACAATAAAATCACCAGTAGTCTGCTCAGGCTCACCTGCTTTGGTAACAAGCTTCTCTCCTCGTATCATCTGCAATGCTATACCATCTGCTCTTGAATAGTGATTATGGTCTCTCTGTGTTGGACCTGAGATAATCAAAGGAGTTCTCGCTTCATCAATCAAAATTGAATCTACCTCATCTACTATTGCATAATTGTGTTCTCTTTGTACTTTCTCTTCAGCTCTTACTTTCATATTATCACGCAGATAATCAAATCCATACTCATTGTTTGTACCATAAGTAATATCAGCATCATATTGAGCTTTTCTATTAACTTCATCATCTATTTTAGCAGTAAGACAACCAACACTATAACCCAAAAACTCATATACAGGAGACATCTCTTCGGAGTCTCTTAATGCTAGATAATCATTGACCGTAACGACATGAAGCCCTCTACCACTCATCGCATT
The DNA here is from genome assembly GCA_045267865.1 of Sulfurovum sp. Taxonomy (GTDB): domain Bacteria; phylum Campylobacterota; class Campylobacteria; order Campylobacterales; family Sulfurovaceae; genus Sulfurovum. The sequence goes on from JASFZJ010000105.1 coordinate 20,728, forward strand.
AAGTACCACAGATAGAGTAGCCACAAGTGTCTTACCCTCACCTGTCTTCATCTCTGCTATATTACCATCATGAAGCACCATTCCACCAACCATCTGCACATCATAATGTCTTAGCTTTAGAGTTCTCTTTGATACCTCTCTAGTGATAGCAAAAGATTCATAAAGCACATCATCGATACTCTTTAACTCTGATTGTACCTCTTTTTTGAGTTCCTCAAAGCTTGATTTAAGTTCATCATCACTCATAGCTTCATATCTATCTTCTAGTATATTAATATGACTTACTCTTTTCATATAACTTTTTACTATTTTATCATTTTGAGTCCCAAAAAATTGAAGTAACTTTTTTATCATTGTTATTTGCCTTTTATACGTTTAAATTGGAGTAATTTTACCAAAATAGTGATTAAGATTGAGTTATTAATAGGATTTAACACTCTATAAGTCCTATCTCGGTATATTTTTAATTATTTTAAAGGAAAATTATGAAACTACTATCAAAATTACTAATGCTAATGATATTATCAACTGTATATCTACTCTCTAGTATAACCCTCCCATCCAATTTCAAAGCCAACTTCTCCCAAAAGATTACCAACCCAAAAGGTAAAGTAATCAAATATAGTGGTAAAGTCTATTTCTCAAACAAAAAAATATTTAAATGGAAATATACACGACCCACCAAAAAAGAGGTATGCACCAACGGCACAAATATTTTGATAGTTGATCACGACTTAGAACAGGTATCCAAATACTTTGTCAAAAATGGGATAAATATCTCCAAAATACTCAAAAAAGCCAAACCATACAAAAAAAATATCTATTTAGCCAAATATAAGAAAAAAAGTTACACAATCCAACTAAATAACAATAAACTACAAGCTATAGCATATTTTGATGATTTGGATAATAAAGTCCAAATAGTTTTTAGAGATATGAGATATGCCAATGGAAACTTACCATCAAAGTTAATGAAGTGCAAATATCCTAAAAGTTATGATTGGATTGAGGGATAGAACTTTTAGAAGTAGTGATTTAGCTGATGCTAAAGTCACTATTTTGCTTTATTTATTACTCTCAAAAAGAGAGTTTACACTTTCGTTGTTGTGTACTCTTCTGATAACTTCACCTCAATATTTCCAATGATATTCATAACTTCACTTTCATTGGCTTTTTCTCTTCTTTTATCCACTATAAACATATCTAGCAAAGCATCATTTAGTTGATAATTATCATTTAAAATATTAGTTATCGTCTCATCAATAGCATACATAAACTTCATCACCAAACTTTTACGCGTACTAGGCTTTCCTGCAATATCTGTATCTTTGAGTTTTTCAAAACTTGCTATATATTTAGACATTTTATCCTCTTACTTAAAAGTATTACTATCTCAAACAGACCTTTACCACTACGCCAAATACTCATGCGTAGCTAAACTTTATCTTTTTACCTTTTTGTTCCATTACTATGACTTTCTATCTGTTTATATGTATTAAATAATCCTATACTATAATTATCTTGATTAACTGCTACTTTTAACTCTTTATCTTTTAGTTCCAATCTTTTGTTAATAGCATTATAATACTTTTCTTCTTTTTCTATAGCTATATAATGTCTATTATATTTTTTAGCTATATACGGAGTCGTTCCACTCCCTGCAAATGGGTCTAGTATTATATCCTCTTCATTTGAAAATCCCAATATAATTCTTTTAAGAAGTTCTTCTGGTTTTTGTGTTGGGTGCAGTGCTTTTTTCCCATCTTCACCTCTTAATCTTTCTTTACCTTGACAAAGTGGCATAGTCCAAATATCTCTCATCTGTTTATCTGTTCCATCTTGTCTTTTATTAGGATTAAGCTCTTTTAATTTATCATAATTAAAAATCCACCCTTTGCCTTTGACTGCCCATATCACAAATTCTGTAGTATGTGTCAAAACTCTTCTTGTAAGATTTGGCATAGCATTTGACTTATTCCAAGTTATGATATTTTTAATCTCCAAGCCATTAGCTTTTAGACTCATAATAGACTCACCCATATTATGATAACTACAAGCAATAAATATAGAGCCATTTGGTCTTAGAACTTCCTTACTTGCCTCTATCCAATCATTTGTAAAACTAATAAATTCACTCTCATCCATTTTATCCCAATCTTCATTTACCATCGTAAAATCACCACCAGTTTTACTATTTTTGGATTTTAATCTATTCATAAAGTTTATCTCTATCAAAGTAATCATAAAAATAAATTTCTAATCTGTCAAAAATAGCTTCTTTAATTTTACTCCAATCTTCCTGTTGGTTATAAACACTGTATTCAGAGTCTCTATCATATTCATAATAAAATATATCTTGCTCTATATTTCCTAAATTAGCACCTAGTAAATCTTTTAAAAAATATATTATTATACCATTCTCTAATTCTTGTGATTTTAACTCAAAATTTACAAACTCCAATAACTCATGAAACTGTTCATCTGTTAAATCAACTGCTGAAGTCGTTTTATCATCATACCACTCTTTTAAGTTAAATAAACTATTATCTTTTTTCATATTTTAATCCTAATATAGATAAATGATAAAATCCTTTATTTTCTCTTTTGAAAAGTTGCATATTATCTTTATGTTTACTGTCTATTTCATGTTTATTTAATTCACCTCTTATAGTTGCTCTTAAATCTTTAGACTGAAATTTATATTGTAAATTATAGTTTATAATATAGTTCTCACAGTAAATATAAATATCTTTTATATTGAAAACTTTATTTATATTTGATTTCATTAACTCAATTATAATCCTTTTTAAAGATGGTATTGTACCTTCTAAATTTAAAGATTCTTTTTGTAAAAATTTTATTTCATCTTTTATAGTTTTTGAATTAATGGCTTTTTTACCAAATTTTTCAATTTCTTTTATTGTTAAAGAATATTTATCTAAATATACTCTATTTGGAATAAAAATTGAATCTTGAAATTTAATTTCTTTATAAATAGTTTCTAGCTGTGAAAAGTATTGATAATTTTTATTTGTCTCTTGAAATATTGTATTTACCTCAAAATTTGTAGATAATCCACCACCTGTAAAATTTGATGAACCTACAATAGAAGTATATTTATTATTTGAATTAAATAAATATATTTTTGGATGAAAAATTAAAGAGTTATAGTTATCTCCTTTGTCTCCAAAGCAATAATATTTAAAAGTTTCATTCTCTTGCTTGATTTTTTCTAATTCATTTAATGCTTTATAATCTGTAGTTTTAAAATCCAATCCAACTATAAACTCAATATTTGTTTTTTGAGATAATGCAAAATCTAATTGTTTCTTTACTAAGTCTAAGCCAGTTTTTTTTAAAAATGCTACAGCTATTCTAACTGTATCTGCTTCCATTAATTCATTTTTTATTACTTTTTCAAGCTGAAAATTAGTATTTGATAATATTTGTATTTTACTCAACTTGCAATCCTTATGTCTCTATTGTATGAAATATAATTTTTCTCTTTACCTGCATTAAACTCTCTATAATCTTGTTCAAAAATCTTTACTTTACCTCTTTTTGATAAACTTGTCATTATCTCATCATCACTTATTTTAGCATTACTTCTACTATTTCCACTATTTCCCATATTATTATAAGATAAGAGTATATATTTACACTTAGCATTATATATTAAGTCGTCAAATTGATTATAGGCATTTACTTTGCAATACTCACTTTTTATTTTACTTCTATCAAACTTTTTGGCTACTCCAAAGAGTTGTGGCTTTTGCCATAGAGATAAGTTCTCTAATAAATGATAAGCATCGCTATATTGCCTAGAGTTATAAGGAGGGTCGAGATATAAAATATCACACTCTATATCTCTAATTAGAAGATTTGCATCTTTATTATAAATCTCATTATTTTTATTTGCTTCTATCTCTATATCTAACATCTTCATCTTAAAAATACTCTCTTTTATCTCTTTTTTAATATATGCATCATAGTGTCCAACTGTATGTGATATTTTATCAATAGAGTAGTTTAAAGATGTAATTAATATAAATTTTTCTCTTATATAACCAATTTTTTTAGCATTCTCATTTGAAAAATATCTATCTCCAAAATTTTTAGAAAAATAATTTTCTTGTTTAGGAGAGGAGTTATTAAACTTATCTATTATTCCTAATATTTTATCTTGATTAAACTCTTCTTGATTTAAAAAAGCATTTAGAGAGACAAAATTATGATATAGTAAGTCATTAGAAATTATCTTAATATCTTTTTTATTAAAATAACTTCCAACAACTCCTGTACCTGAAAAAATATCACAAAATGAGTTAAATTTATCTATCTCATCTCTGATAATATTATCAATAAATGGTAAGATACTATTTTTATTACCTAAATATCTTCTTTGTGCTATTCTAAACAAATGAACCTCTCTACTTATTACTCTCAAATAGAGAGTTTACACTTTCGTTGTTGTGTACTCTTCTGATAACTTCACCTAACATAGATGCTGTTGAGAGTACCTTGATTTTGGGTGATGTTCTCTCCATTGGGATTGTATTTGCAACTACAAGTTCATCCAAATCTCCTGCTTCTATCCTATCATACGCAGGACCTGATAATACGGGGTGTGTACAACATGCCATTACAGAGGTTGCTCCTAGCTTTTTGAGTGCTGCTGCACCTTTTACCATAGTCCCTGCTGTGTCTATCATATCGTCTATAAGTATGACATCTTTACCCTCAACATTTCCGATGATATTCATCACTTCGCTCTCATTGGCTTTTTCTCTTCTTTTATCCACTATCACCATCTCTAATCCTAGCTTACTTGCAAAATATCTAGCTCTTGCTACTCCACCAATATCTGGAGAGGCTATTACTGGATTTGGGAAGTTTTTGGATTTGATATAGTCCATAAATAGTATAGCACCATAGAGATTATCTACTGGAATATCAAAGAAACCTTGTATCTGTGATGCGTGTAAATCTACAGTTACAACTCTTGTAATTCCTGCTGTCTCCATTAGATTAGCTACGAGTTTGGCTGTAATTGGTACTCTTGGAGCTGCTTTTCTATCTTGTCTAGCGTATCCATAATATGGTACTACTGCTGTGATAGATTTGGCTGATGAACGCTTTAGAGCATCGGTCATAATCAATAGTTCCATTAGGTTACTATTGGCAGGGGCTGATGTTGGTTGGATGATAAATACATCTTTGCCTCTTACGCTTTCAGATATTTGTATATTTATCTCACCATCAGAAAAACGATTAATAGTAGCCTGAGAAAGGGGCATTTCGAGATAGTTAGCTATCTCTTTTGATAGTTGTAGGTTGGCTGTTCCAGAAAAAATCATATATCCACTCATTAAGTGTACCTTTTATGTATATTTTGATAATCGTATTCTACACAAAAGTTAATAAAAAGGGGGTTTAAAGCTATAGGGTACTAAACTTATCGTTCATAAAATTATAATTTGATGGAAAAGCAGATGATACGAAAAATTTTTAAGAAAAAAGCATCACAAACATCTCAAAAAAGTAAAATTGATACTTTTTTAGAGAAGTATAAACTACCTAAAGCTTATCTTTCTATTAATAGAAGAATGATAACAAGAGGTATTGCTATAGGAATATTTTGGGGCTTTATACCTATGCCTTTACAGATGTTAGCAGTGATGGC
>JASFZJ010000106.1:0-26472 GCA_045267865.1 Sulfurovum sp.
TTCTCTTTGGCTTTATCTTCATAAAATTCATCACTTGTCACAACATTGACAGCGTCAATATCTTCTTGAAGTCTATCTTCTAAAATCTCTATTTTGTCTAGCATCTCAATCTGTGCATCAATATTATTAGCTTTTTCTAAAAGAGATATTTTTTGGTTAGCCTTTTCCAATTTTCGTGTTGTTTTTTGCATCGTTTTAGAGAGAGGAATATATTTTTTAGCTATATCCTCAGCTTCTATCTTCTCTTTTTTGGTTAAGTTTCTCAAAGAGATAGATAAAGTTTCAACAATTTTAGCTCCCTCTTTTATCTCAATAATCATAGGTACTTTTAAATTAAAAAACATTTGTATCTCCTTACGCTGCTGGTACGATATCAGGTTTAGAATTTATCTCAAGCGTCACATTTGAGACTAATCTATCATTTTTTGCAAATCCACCTATGCTATATTTGGGTACAATCGCTTCAAAAGTAATTTGTGTTCCATTTGTACCTAGACTATTTGATAGCTCTATTACAATATCTAGCTCTACAGTACCAGGAGCGTTAAACGCATCATCAAGGATACCATTTCCCTCTGGTTCATCAGGGTTATAGTTGTAAGATAATGTTATATTTCCAAGTTTGAGTGAACCCAAAATTTTAGTAATATCATCATTGTTTAAACAATCAAGCGTGATTACCTCTCTCTCTCCTTTATCAATATCACCCAGAGCTTGTATACACCCTACTGCTAAAAAAGTTGCACCACCTTTTACCTTTGCTTTTATCGTCGTGTTTTGTCCACCAATTGCCTTTGCCATCTATATCTCCTTAATATTTTTTACATTAATCTCTAATACTTTAATACCGACATTCTCATATATAGTTTGAATTGTTGTATTATTTGTATAAACTTTAGTGGCTGCTCTTGCAGGATTTCCTGAAAAGTCTGCTATTTTGATTACCTTGCCTTTGAGTGCGATAATCTCTTCATCACTATAGATGAGAATCATCTCATATCGTGATATACCAAAAGTGATGATCTCACGATATAGAGACATCTCTGTATCAAAGTCATCTTGTCTTTGTATATCTTTGGGAGGTGTATCTAGATCATATAGAGATGCCACTACTGCTTCTGCGATAGTTCTACATTCTAAATCACTCTCACTATATACATCTATCTGAAGCGTAATATCTCCATCATCTTCTTCTCTCTCTCCACTCAAAGGTGGTAAATCTCTATTGGTAATCATAGAATAAGCTAACGCAGGGAAAATAGTATTTTGAGGAATAAACCGTGCAAATACACGCTCCTCTACTGCTTTCACATCTGTTTTTAGGTGTTTATATATCACTTGTGCTGTCATTATGTCCTTCCTAATATTGTTATTTCTCTATCTATTCTGCGTGTTGCGTACTCCTTGAATGCGTCTATGGCTTTTTGTGCAGAACCTTCATAAGCAGGACGCAAAAAAGGTCTAGGTGACATATTTACCGTACCAAACTCTACCATGTGAGAATAGAATGCAGAAGCAGTTATTCGGAGTTGTACGGCTTGGCTACCTATCCTACCAGCTACTCTAAATTTTGTTTTTTTAGAAGTGACTAGATATGAGACATGATTTTGTTTTGTATATTTCTTTGATTTTCTCTTTACTCCTATTGTTTTTTTGAGTAGTCCTGTGCGTACAGGTACTCTTGCTTTTGCATCATCAGCGATTACCTTTGCAGCTCTTCTTGTCGCACCTACTACAACCCTAGATTGTATATGAGCAGGAAGAACTTGTAGCCTAGTTCTAATCGCTTGAAAGTCTGCTGTCATATTGTTCATAGTCTCTCCTTTGCTGTGATGATGAGAGTTTTGTTTCTCTCTCCAATATTTACGATAAAAGTAATATCAAATTTCCGTTGACGAAAATATATCTGCATACTTGTATCAATGTCTCTTGTATATCTAAGCATAAATTTATGCGAAGAAATCGCGTGAATGCTTTGAGATATATATTTTTCTGAACCTGCTACGGCATTGATAGAGGCATAAGCTGCTTTGAAAAGTACAGGAGTCAAGATACTTCCACCTGTTGCATCTTGACTCTTTTGCATCTTATAAAAAGCTATTTTATGATTTAGGCTACCTATTCTCATACTGGTATAATCCTATAGCTATCAAGTAAAGCATCATAGAAATATTTAGAAGTCTTGGTCACACTTGCACCTACTACCAACATCTCTCTATTTTCAAACATCGTAGCAGCGTGGGCTAGGACAAAGCTTTGGATAGGAGCAGGAGTGGGGTCATATCCTGCTTCATATACTACTATTACATCTCCACCATCTTGATAATCCAAAGGCACAGCTCCAAACTCTAGTGTACAAACATCATATAGCTCATCAGAGAGATATTCATAATCTGTATAAGCTATCATATCTCCTATATCATTCTCATATTTAACAGAAGTAATAGAAACAAAAGGTGTCTTTTCCAAGATAACAGTCTCAAAATTTTGTACAGTCAAAGAAAAATCAGATGCACACAATACTCTATTTGTGCGTTGTTCAGCTATAGCAATTGATGTATCAACACAAAGCTGAATAGTATCATTTTGGTCATCATCAAGTATTCTAAAATAGGCTTTCGCCTCTGCTAGTGTGACTACAGTAGCAGAGTTCAAGAGTATTGTTTTCATCTAGTCTTCTTTTTTCGCCAACGGAATTTTGCTTTTTTCAAGCTTTTTAATAATTACACCTGCTTCTTTACACTCAGTAGTTAATGATACTACTTTGGCTTCAAGCTCTTTGATTATTATATCTTTGGCTTCTATTTCTTCATTTAGCTCTTCAAATGCAGAGACATCTACATTCAGGGAGATAGCAACTGCTTCTTCCTGAGGAGTCAAATCTTCAGCTTTTCCCAAACTAATAAGTGTAGCTCCATCTTTACTAGAGACAATAATTTCTTTATCACTTGGTTTATGGCTTTTACCATTTACGACACATGCTTTTATTATTTTTATTTTCATAATTTATCCTTACGCCGTAATACAAAAAGATTGAGGATGACGCACAGCAATATCTATGTCTTGAAATACACGAAGCACGACTCCACCACTGGCTGCCTTGGTTGCAGTATCTACAACAATATCCATCACTCCCCACATTCCAATGATAACATCAGAGAAGTTACCGAAAACTATTTTATTTGTAGGTAGAAGCGTAGAGCCAACAACGGGATAACCATTAATTTTGTTATCAACATTTAGCATAATCCCTGAACCTGCATCTATCTTTTTTGTCTTTGCAAGTCCAGAGATTGCAGGAGTCGTTACATACGCAAGATTGCCACGCAGAGCATTTACAGAAGCAAGTTCAGTTTCAAATCCAACAGCTTCTTCTAGCATCGGTACACCTGTTGTTGTATCAGCCACAGTTTGAGTTGCAACGCCTGTAGTATGCATAATACCAGTAGGTTGATTATTTGTTCCATCTCCTGAAATTACAGCCGCATCAATAGCCAATGCTATACCAATACGAATATCATTTTGGATAAGTCGCTCTACAGCAGGTGACGACTGTTTGATAAGTCTTCTAGTAAGAGGTACTGCTCCAGAAATAGTCTTAGGAGACATAAGTATAGAGTCAAAACTTGCATTTGACTCTGTGGGTTCTCCATCTTCAGCTACCCAAGAAAAAACTACACCTCCCAGAGAACGAGGAATATCAATATCACCTACCAAGTTTGTAAGAACTTGACCACCATGAGCTACTACAAGAGAATCAGCTTTTAGTGAATCAATGAATAGTTCATCCATGTGGTCGGTACCTACCAATGCTCCTGCATCTGTGAACCCTGCACCTGATGTTGTTGCCATTACTGCTCTTTGTACTGCGTATGGAACAAAAATACCTTTTGCCGAGCGACCAAGATTTGTTGCGATTTCATCAGAACACTCTTTTTCATACTCTGCATCATCCCAATTACCTGTTACTTGTGCATTGACAGCTCTCAAGATAGAATATCTTTTTTTATCTACAGGTATATCTGAAGGATTATCACGCTTTTCATCAGCATGAAGTGGGTCTTTTTCATTTTCATCAAGTTCAGCATCAATCGTGATTTGCTTTTTAGCTCTTTTTATATCAAGATTTATGACATCTAGTTGCTTATCCAAAGTATCATATCTCACCGACTCTTTTGATGTCAAGCTTCTATTTTTTTGCTTTTCTGCTTCTGCTAGAAGTTCTCTCATCTTTGTAGCTGTTTTATTGCGTTTTGCTACTAACTTTTTCAAATGTTCATTCATGATAATTTTTCCTTTAAATTAAGTTGTTTTTGTAAGTTTTCGATATTTCTACCACGCTTTTTTGATTGGGTCTCTTGTTTAGGAGGTGTAGAATTTTCTACCTCTCTACCTACATTTGCACCACTGTCAAATCCTTGCCAAACTGCTGAAAGTTCAAGAATATCAAAATCAGTTACGAGGATATGAGTAGGCTCACCCTCTCGTTCTGTGACTTTTACATCATTTACCCTATATCCGATACTAACATCTGTTAAAATCCCTGACACATATTTATCAAAAATATCTTTGCTTCTGCTACTCTCTCCAAAGATGACAGCACCTTTTAAAATTCCTTTTTTTACGCGTACATTTTTAATTCTACCAATAGCATTATCAACACTAGGTCTATGGTCTGTAAAAAATGTTCTTAAATATTCAAAATTAGCACCATTAACATCAAGCTCTTCTATATAAACTTCATCTTGCCACCATTCGGAGCGTTCTCCTGCATTATCTTTGCTAATGAGCGTGAATGGAATTAAACGCTTTTTCTTGTCAATTTGGGATATTTCACCTTTTTTAACGGCGCTATGTCCCAAGCATACACGCGTAGAGAGTCCTACTTTGTTCATTCTCGTTATAATATCTTTTTTACTTCTGCTCATCTTTTTCATCTCCTTTCCCCATATTTAGTTGCATAATTGGTGTATCTAATCCTTTAATAGGATTAAGACCTTCCTGTTTTCGCACTTCATTCCTCGTAAGCCAACCATCCCGAACTGCTTTACCATTAGCTTCATATCTACTTTTTGTATCACCTCGTAGCATCGCATCCATATTAAAGGAAATATAATGTTTATTGTCATCTTCAAATAGTGCGATATTCAGTGCCTGTTCAAAACGATGTACATAAGGCATCAATGCATCGGTAGAAAAGGCAAGGTATTGATGTTCTATATTTGTAAAGGTTGCTTTTTCTAAATCATTTATCATGTGGGGAGGAATACGAAAGATAGAAGCTATTTCAGATTTTTGAAACTTACGAGTTTCCAAAAATTGAGAATCATTGTTAGATATGCCTATGCTTTTAAATGTAAGTCCTTCTTCTAAAAGCATAGGTTTACCTGAATTTTTCAATGATTCATATTTTTCTTTCAATGAGGTTCTTAATCTCTCAAAAGCGATTTTACTTAGACTAGTTGGTATTTCATACACAGCCCCAGGATTAGCTCCATTTGCGAAAAAATTAGAGCCAAACTCTTCTAATGCCATAGATAATCCGATAGAATTGGCACTATATGCGATAGGTGACAATCCATTAACTCCATCTAAGCTCATACCTACAACCGAAAGCACTTCTCTCTTGTCAAGCCAAACTTTACCAACCTTATGAGAGTGATAGATATAAGCAAGTTTTCCACTCTTTGTTCGTACTTTTTCCATATTGTCAGAGAGGAGAGGATAGAATGCAACGACATCGCCTCTTTTGTTTCGTATGATTTGAGAGTAGGCATTACCACGCGAAACAAGATTATACATCATCGCTTCAATCCAATTAAATTGTGTCATTTCTTTATTTGGTTGTAGATTTAATATACGATAAAGAGGATGCTCATAGTCCTTGCTCTTGTGATATATCCCTTTTTTCTTTTTTCTTTTCATCAAATGAATTGGCATACTTGCAACACTCTCAGACAATACACGATAACAGCTCATCACCGTTGTATGAGTAGAAGCAGTAGTGAGCGTAACATCAACACCTGCTTTTGACTTTCCACCAAATAATCCACTTAGCATATTATGTGATGTGATAGCCTGTGTAGTCATCACTGTACCAGAAGCACTCTCAAAAAAGTTATTTAGATTTAGAGTCATAATTACCTAACTTATAGAGAGAGATTAATAGGGAAAGTGGTATTAAAAATAGGAGAATTGAATTAGATAGATTGAAATATTCTACCTGCTTTTCAACTATAATATAGGGAAAATATAAAAAGGAGAGAGTCATAGTAAACAAAATAAATGATACTAATAAATAAAAAGATAAAAGTCTCATAAGTGCTGATGTCATCTAAATTCCTCCAAATATTTTTTGTTATATTCAGCAGTTTAGCCAGATAACGCTCACCAAAGCGTAGCGTGGAGTAAAAAAATGAAAAATATTACTTTTTTAAATATCTCTAATCCCATTATCTTCATAAATGGACTTAATTTGTGATTCTTCTTGATGTAAAAAGAGTGCAAGAGCATTAATTATCCCTGCTACACCATCTATTTTACGAAAAGGCTCAGATTTGTCAAGCATCACATTATCAGTTGCATTCACTGTTACAGTAAAATTTGACATCATCCATGTGAGTACAGGGTCACCATCATGAACAATCTTACCATCAATGATGAGTTTAAGTAGAGTAAGTATAGGCTCTGACAAATCCCTAAAGCCTTGAACGATAGGAATACAGTTAGCATAAGTACCTTTGTATTTATCTATATTTTCATAATCTATATCTTCTCCAAATTCCAATAACAAGTCTGTATCTATAGGTTGCTCTATTAGCTTAACAAGTTTCTTTGCTTTATAAATGTCATAGCCAAAGAACTGCATATTATCTATATCTATCAGTATGTCATTATATATATACATATAGTTAATCGTAGCACCTGGTGTTGCCGTCACATATCCTTGCGTGACCCATGAGAACAATGGTACTCTTAGTTTTCGTTCTCTCTCTATTAGAGTATCTTTGGGAACATAATACTTACCCTTGATATGATAAGTATCTCCTTTTTTATAGATTTTCATAAAAGAAGAGAAATCATCTCGTAAAGATAAATCCATACCACCGATAAATGAGCCTGTATCATCAACTTCACCCTTACACGCGTTCCACTTATCAAGAGGAATATAACTCTCTGCTGCTGTCGTCCAAACATTCAAATGCTTCACTAAAAAAGAGTTTAATCTTCCAGGTCTCTCCTTCGCTTTTTTGGCTTCTTTTTTTAGAAAGTCTCTATCTACACTCACTCCGTAATTAGGATTAGCCATCTCCCAAACGCGTTCTGTAAAGTACCAATTATCATAGACATCACCATCAGGTTTTTTCGGTGCTTCTGCTATAAATACAAAAAGGTCATTATCTTCCACAGTTCCCTCTACTACCTTTTTGGCATGTTCATAGTCATCATAACAAGGACTAGCAGGATTGAACCCAGCTGTGGTGATGTCCATCATGTGTGGTTGAAGTCTTGAAGCCATAGAAGACTTCACATTATCACGCAAAGAGTTATCAGGGTGAGCGTGGCGTTCATCGGCTAGACCAAAAGTAGCATTAATACCATCTAGCGTTTTACTATCACGACCTAAAGCTTTGAAAATTGTATTATTATAAGTGAATTTTAAGGTATGATAAGCAAGTTCTCTATAATTCTTTAGTTCTTCATGATTTTTGAGAAGCTCATCAAACCCTGTCCATGCAAGTCGTGCTTGGTCTTCTTTGGTAGCGAAAGAATATACTTCTCCACCTTGTTCACCTCTGATAATAGAGTCTGCTATAGCTAGACCTGAACCGAGTATAGTCTTCCCATTCTTCTTTGGAATAAACCAAAAAGACTCACCAAACCGACGCACCCATATACCATCAGAGTTTTTTTTCTCCCAACCTCCCCAAATCAAAACAGCCTTTTTTTGCCAATCTTCTAATATAAAATGCTCATCATTTTTGGCTTTTATCCCCTTATAATGATTGAAAGTTTGGAGTATTTTAATATAAGCCATTCCCATTTTTTTATTAAAACGGTATTGGTCTTTTGGCAACTCTTCTAAATCTCTTCTATGGCGTTCAAAAGTTTTCTCATAATAAGGTGTTGAATTTTCTAAAGCTTCTGCTATAGATGTAAGATTAGAATTTAAACTCATACTTTTACTTTTTCGTCAACGAAAAAATCATATAACAATGTCATCATCATTAATATCATTCAGAAAATCAAAAAGTGAAGCTGTATCTTTTTTCTTTCCTATTTCTATTTTTAATCTTTTGCGTGAAGCTATAGAAAGACCTAGTTTATCTCCTAACTTTGCCATATCAGCCTTTACACTTTGTAGAGCTGAAAAACTAGGATTCATATACTTACCACCTGTTTTAGGACTTTCTATAACTTCACCTTCTGTATTTACCACGGATACTAATTTCAAATATCTCTCATAGCTCTCTGCATAAGAGATAAGCAAAGGTTCATCCACTGGAGAGTAAATTTCACCTAGTTCCTCTATCAGCTCCATCACTTTTCTAGTACCTGTAACTCCCAAAATGTCAAATGGATTTATAACATCAGTAGTTGTAGTTGTTGGTAAATTTTTAGGAGGCAAGGACAATGAAGTAGGTTTATATTTTATCCATTTTTCTTCTATACTCATACGAGATATTTTCATAGCATAAGTATTATATTTTACTGCCAATTCTTTCATTGAAATTTTACTATTCTCATATTCAAAGCGTATAGCAGTCCAAATCTCATTTGTTATATCTGTTACAGTTTCCATACCTACCCCCCTAAATGAGTTTGTCTAAAAGTTTATAAGTGGGTATGGTGTCTGGAGTATCAACCTGTAGAGATTTACCACCCCCTCCCTTGCCATCAACAATATAATCTATACTACTTTTAGTATATGCTATAAACCATTTATCAATAATCTTTTTAAAATATTCTTCTTTATCTCTTCGTCTCTCATCGTTATCTATTCTATCTCTACATAATGACTTTGAGATTAACAGTAAAATAATATCTGCTTTTAATGTTCGACTCCACCATTCCCTTGTCTCTTTTTTAGGTGCTGATATTATAAAGATAGCTGAGTCAAATTCTTTTGATATATTTGGAGCAGATAATGAAGCTAAAAGTCTATTTCTTTCTAATAAAGATTCTTCTAATCCATCTAACTCACTCCAACAATATATGTCTTTCCCTAAAATCTTTGACCTTACGACATCTAAATCAATAACTAATATTCTATTATTTGATAATTTATTCGCTAAAAAAGATTTACCTGAGCCACTTGCTCCTGAAATAATCAATACAGGTATCTTGGGAGTAGGTAACCAATATGGTCTATTTAAAATATCTTCTTTACTAGTTTTGTAGGAGTGACAAGAGCTACAAAGTGCTTGGAGATTATCTAAACAAGTTTTACATCCACCTCGCTTGATAGGGATGATATGGTCAATATGAGAGCTAATACTTCGAGTACATTGTCTGCATATGGGTTCATTCATCAATACCTTTTTTCTTATTTTATTCCAATTAGCACTATGATAAAACTTAGTCACTTCTTTATTTCTATGATTTTTATCATAATTTTTACTATAAAGTTTCTTACACTTTGGACATCTATCACTATTAGATAATTTATCCCAAATACCATGCAACGAACAAAGCCTTTTACTCATTTCCAAAATCCTATTCTCATCTTGCTTGTGATGTCTAATATATATTCAAAGTCTGCTTCACGACTATCCTTAGTCAAGATAGTAGCTGTGTAATGGTAGAGGTACTTATACGCAGTAGTAGGAAGATATACAAGCGTAATATGTTTAAATTTCAAGATAGTTATATCTTTGTTCAATGTATCAGCATTAATTACCTGTGCAAAGTATCTAGGGTTTAATCCAAACTCTTTAGCAACACTAGATGCTATTTGTTTTTCAACAGATACAAACTCTATTGGTTTATCCATATCACTCATCACTATTCCTTTTCAATTTGTATTTTAATCTGTAAAGCCATCTGATTATATTTTTGTCTAAGCTTTTTCATATCTAGTATTTGACCCTTAAAAAAATCTCCATTCCAAAGTCCAAAGTCATCATCATCGGTATATATATATTTCATCATATTATTAATATTTTCAATAGTTTTATTATCTTTTACTCTCATAAGTTTAGAAATAGAAGCCCACTCTTCTAAATTAGGCTCATTCATTGTTGGTAATAGATTTAAAATATAAGCATATAAAGTCTTACTAAGCTCTAAATCCTCTTTGTCAAAAGAGAAACTATTATTGTTATTGTTATTTGTTTTATTATTTAGTCCAATTGAAGTACGATTAGAGTCCATATCAGGTCTCTTCCCTTTCGTATCTTTGGGCTTTGTAGCCTCTTTATTAGGTTTATTGTTGTCCACTTGAAGTCCAATTGATTTTTGGACACTTCTATCCGATATATCTTTTATATTGTTTTCAAAAAGTTCCCAAGAGGCTTCAAAATTCGCTATCACGCTATTAAACTCAGTTATCCACGCTGAAGCTGTAGATTTTGAAATACCTATAGTATTTTTCCCACGGCTCTTGTATGAGTTGTGCCAACATTTGGCATAGTATGCATTAGCCTGAATATCATTACTCCGATAATCATCCCAATAATCAAGGAAACTGCTACCCATGTCTCTACGTCCAGCTCTTTTGAGCTGTCGTATATAATATATAGGATAGGTGTCATATAGACCATTTTTACTTACTTGCATCATATCCTCCTATATCATAGGCATAGATGCAGTAGATACATCTTCATAAATAAGCTCAAATCCTTTATCAACAGGGACTATTTGCCTCTTGAATGAGTTACCAACGCCAATATTTAAAGAGCTACCACCACCCCAGTTATCTTTCGTGAGTCGTATGTTTCTCATCTCTTGATTACCATCTACTATATTACCTTTTGTATTTTTGACAAAATCCATCTCATAGGCTATCCTCATTGATGTCCGTATCGTTGTAGCTCCCCTAAATCCTCCATCTTTTTTATGGTGATGTAAAAATACAATACTCTTGTGTTCAACAGCAGACCACTGCTTAAATGGCTTCATAAATGTAGAAGCCTCTGAATTGTCATTTTCGTCAGCACCTATAAAATCACTCATTGGGTCAAATACTATCAATCCATACGGACGAAGTAGGCTTTGTATCTTATAAAATATAGGACTTATTTCGCTAGTCTTAAAGCTTTTTTTGACAACAAGAGCAGGAGGTTCTCTCCAAGTAAAATCAATACAGTGTACTATCTTGTCATAGTTAGAGGAGAGACCCATAAAACTTATCACACTCTCAAGCCTACTGTGGATAACTCCTTCTGGGTCTTCGCTCAACCAAAGATAAGCCCTCTTTTTATATTTGTGTTCAATAACATATCGAACAGCCAACTGCACTGCTATCCAAGTCTTACCCACTCCACCATCAGCAGAGATAAGAGTAAGTGCTGAACAAGGTATTGGCAGCCAATCTTTACAATGAAAAACTATCTCTTTGTCTTTTAAATCAGCTCCATTTACAGTGTGAAGTTCAAATAAATCACCCTCAATATCGCCTAAACTCTCCTGTATCCTAGCCAATATATCATCAGGAGACTTACTATAATCAGCAATATCCGTTTGAATACCAAGCCCCAATCCATGCAATCGTCTCTTGTTGTGTAGAGCTTGTATCTGTTTGATATAAGGAGCTGTATTTGTGATAGGATTAGCAGAGATAACTTCAATCAAATCATTTTGATTGAAAGTACCTTTTTTCCTAAGCTCAATCTCCACAAACTCATCATCAAAAGGAGTTTCATCTCTATTAAGTGACTCAAAAACTTCAAATAAATCTCTATGAAACTTATAAAAAAATACTTTACTATCAATTTTGAGTGAAATATCTTCAAAAGTTTCAGGGTTAAACATCATTGAAGACAATAATGCCTTCTCAACATTCAAATTAAACAGTGTACTATTTTGATTACTCATCTAACGCTCCTATCAATCCAATATTCTTTATAATTCTTATCCAAAACAAACTGTCGTTCTATCTTAATGCTATACTTGTTTGATAGGTCTGCTATGCGTGTCTTGATATTGTGTATATCTCTTCCCTTATAGTTCTTTGGCTTGTTCTCATAATCATCTATAGTGTCACCCAACCAAAGAGCTTCAAGCACCTGGTAGTTTTGTGAACCCGTAAATATTCTCACTCCCTTTTTACTCTTCAACTCTTTCACTGCTTGAGCAAAAGGAATAGAAAAATCAAGACTAAAGTAAGATAGTGTACTATTTTGATTATCCATCTGATGCCTCCACTAGCTGACCCTTAGCCATATCTGCTATCTCTTGGTACTTAAGTGAAGCTTCACGGTTCTCTCTCTCTATCGCTACTAACTCTTCTATCGTTAGCTTCTTGTCTCTTAGTGCCAACTTTGTGACTTTAAAAGCTTCATCACCCTCTATCATCGCATCATCAGTAGCATCATGTAGCTTGATGATTGTCATCTTGATAGGATTGATAGATATAGGTCTAAGTCCAAACTCTCTTAGCCTAATAGTAAAATACTCTCGTACTGCTATATCGTCCATAGCATAGAGCAGAGACTGTTCTTTGGCGTGATTAAGATATTTGAAATCATTGTTTGGACTTAGAGCATTAGAAAACTGTATAGATGCATTGACTCCTCTATAGCCTAATGCATCAGCCAAATGCTTCCTACAAGTGTTATTACGCAGATTGAAGCCATCAACGGCATTAGATAAAGCCGTATATATACTCAATGGTTTGTTCATTATGAAACTCCTTTTGTGTGTCTGCTTTTGTAGATGATAGTAGGAAAGGAGTTTCAAATCAAACCCAAATCACCTACAAAAGCAGACTAAAAGATAAGCATAATCTATTTTTGGATAAAATAGCTATGCACCGTATGTGTAAGAGTGCCTTTTTCGTCGGCGAAAACTAAAAAAGGTACTCACTCTATAAGCCCTCAAACCCAGAGGCTTGAATCTAAATTTAAAGGCTTAATAAAATGAATAAACTCAAAGATAAAAATATACTTGTCTATTCTGTACAACAGAACTTCAATGAAGAGACTCCTATGCAACTCAACTATGAGGATGACCCCTCCAAAGGAGAGTCTATCACATTAGTTCAGCTATACAGAGCAGGATATAAGTTCATTCAAGCTCACAAATGCTGTCCTAATAAAACTCTCATAATTGTCATGAAAGAATAGAGCAACACTTGTTTGTAAGAATAGGACTGCCCCAATCTTCTTTTAGTTGTTTCAGTTCTCCGTCAGAAGCCAAAAAAAGACGCTTTGTCATAATCTCACGCATTTCAGATGCCAATACTTCAAATCGTTCATCTTCAAGGATAAGAGTCATTGAATTTAATACGGAAATTCCTCTTACCATAGCCTCTCCAAGTTTTGTAGGGTTATTACGAACCCACCCTGCATTTCTAATTACTGCTTCGGTAGCTGTAGGTAGTGATTCACTCAAAATATGCTCCTAGAGATGTATTTGTTACAAGCTGTTATAAAACTTGAATGTCATTATAGGCAAATAAGATGACATTTGTCAAGTATTTATTTAGAAAAATTAAAATTAAAGGAAAAAATATGTTAAAAACAAAATTAGTTACCGTACTATTATCTGCATCTATGCTTATTGGCTGTGGTTCATCCACTGATACTCTTGCTTCGGTTGATAACTCAAAAAACACTACTACTCAAAATCAATATGGATACTTCGGAGATAATGTTATATTTGGAAGTCAGCTAGTCACTAACTCTTGGACACTATACCACCCAACTGAAAGTGGTACAATCATTATCACCTACTACTCTAGTGGAGAGAATAGGAGACAACAAGATTCATCTTTTGTATTTGGTGATTATGGTGTATCTCAAGATGGTAAAACTATCTCCTCCAGTAATCTAAATGATATAACTATAGTCTCTGTAAAAAGAAACTATCTAAATATCACAAACACAGATGGTTCAAAAGAGTCAAAAGATTGTTATGAGATAAGTGGTGGAGATGCAGGAATAATTATGTGTCCATAAGTTTGGAAAAAATTATGAAAAAAATCATAGATGTAGGAATAATTTTATCAATACTTTCAGTGATACTTAATGCTGAAAGCTTTAGCTCTTCAAAAAAGAAACTTCTAAAAAAAGTTTATTTTGATAATCAAGTTACTTTTTATTGTCAAAATTCATATCAGATAAAAGAGGTCAATGGTAAAGAAAAGGCTCTTATTATAGAAGATAAGTCCAAATACACACCTCGTAATATACTAACCAAAAAAGGCAAGATAAACATAAGAGCCAAAAGAGTAGAATGGGAGCATATTGTTCCTGCTCAAAATTTTGGTAGGCATTTATCTTGCTGGAGAGATGGTCATCAGCGTTGTGTTACGACTAAAGGCAAGAAGTATAAAGGTAGAAGATGTTGTAAAAAGGTATCTCCTATATTTAAAACTATGGAGTCTGATATGTATAATCTCGTACCATCAATAGGTGAGATAAACGCAGACCGTAGTAACTATCGTTATATGGATACAAATATAGATTTAAAAGGTCAATATGGTAATTGTAAGTTCAAGGTAGATTTCAAAGAGCGTAGGGCATATCCTGCTGATTATGCCAAGGGGCTTATAGCTCGTACATATCTTTATTTTTCAAAAAGATATAACATGAAACTATCAAGCCGAGATAAAAAGATGTTTAAAATATGGGATAAGCAGTTTACTGAAACAAATTGGGAAAAAACTCGTAAAAAGAGAATAGAAAGGTTAAAATAAAAAATTAACTATATGGTGTAGAGATTTAGGTACTCGTACAGGATAATTGATATAACCTCAAGCTTCTTTGAGAAAATCATAGTTGCTTTCACTTCCAATACAAGACTCCCCTATCTTCAAAGATATATCAAACGATATATTTACCAGCTCTGCATATAACTCACCTAAAGCACTATGAAGCCTATCACCAATGATAGGTGACAATCTATTAAACTCCTCTTTGTCCAAAATATCTTCTATCTTATCCTTGGTATCCTCTAGTCTATAATAAAAAGAGTGCAATATCTTACTATCTACCTCTATATCATTGATATAATAAATATCTATCATATCTCGAAAAGATTTGACCTCCGAGGTAGCCATATATATAGGTGTCAATAGCTCAAAAGTCCTGACCTCTATCCTCTCTATCAGTAGCTCTTCTGCATAAGCATCCATAGCTTTTTTAATACTCTTGGTCAAAGAGCTAAATAACTCTTGCACCACATCAGTCTGCATCTCATAGCTCAAAGGCTCACAAGTCATAATATATCCTTTCATTATTTATCCTCCAAATCCAAGACAAAACGCAAAACTTGACGGCGTTTGGTCTTGTCCATCTCTCCCATCATCTCCACTACATTCAATATATCAGCAGGTAAACACTCAGTAATAACCTTATTATCTTTTTTGGTACAAGAACCGATACTATTACCATCTCCTACGATTTGATTATTTTTTGTACCGTTTTGAGATATAGTAGGTTTATTTTTACCATTTTCTATATATGAAATTTCTTCTTTGGAAAAAACATCAGACAATTTTCGTTTTAAATTTTTTGTAAAACTTTTAGAACCTCTTCCTGTTTCATACCTGCTAACTGCTGTTATATCTGTATCAAGTATTTTAGCCAACTGATAATTACTTAGATTATTTTCTTCTTTTATTTCTCTTAATCGTTCATACCAAAATGACATTATTTCACCTTTTTTCATTTAACTATTGACAAATGACAATTATTTTGACTATAATGTCATTATCTAATGTTCACTACTCTTATCTAGTGTTCGCTTATTATATCTAATAAGCACTAAAGAGATATAGGTTATAGAGAAATATATTTAATATATTTTCGTCAACGAAAAAATGATACAAGGAAAAAAATGAATGAAAAACTGCTAATCAGCCCAAAAGATTTCCAAAAGAGATACACAACCTCTTTGGCTACACAGTATATATGGAGGAAAGAAAAGAAAGTACCGTTTATAAAAATAGGACGAAATATCTTATACCAACAAGAAAAGATTGATACTCTTGCCAAAGAGGGCAAACTAGGATTAGCTCCTATGATAGCTATATTAAAAAAGTGATATTTTTTCGTCAACGAAAAAATATCTTTTAAGTTTTCAAAGTTTTTTTAGGAAGATTTTGAAAAGGGTACTAAGTTTAGAAGCACTGTACCCTTTTAGTTTAGCAAAAATGCTAGATATATTCTAGCCAAAAATTGATTTATAAAGAGTGTGAATTTTGTCGTATTAGGCACACTCTCTTTATAAGTTCCTATACGACAAGGAAAAACAATGAATAAAACACAAAAAGAGCTACAGAGATTAACACTTATCCATCATATATTGATAACAGGAGGCAGGTAATAAAAAGTAGCAACTTAAATCTATTTGAACTTATGGAATGGAGTGAATGTCAATTTCGCTCCAAATCACAAAAAGGATGTATGAAATTTGGTCTAACCAAAAGTGAGATAGATTTTGGATATGGCATACATCTCACATCTAATGCTTTTATGAAGATGAGTATAAAAGAGTATTGTCCATACAGTAAAGCAAAAACTAGATGAAAACACTATATATAGGTAATGGTATGTATCAGATAGTCAAAACAGATATACGCTTTAGACTATATAGTGGATTTAATGGTGAGTGGAGTAACAAGCCTCATTTCTCAAATGAAGATATAAATCAAATTTTTGAATATATATCAAAATCAGAGATGATAGATATAAAAATAATCATAGCAAAATATAAGGAATTAAATTATGAATAAGATAATAGTTGTAGCTCATAGCAAAGGTGGAGTAGGCAAATCAGTAGTAGCCTGGCATTTAGCAGGTGCATATATAGAGAAAGATATAGATGTAACTATATTAGATTTGGATTTTCAACAAACTTTGTTTTTCGTAAATCAGATAAGAGTAGGAGATGATACACTCAAACAGATAAAAGTCAAACAAGAAGTAGAAGCAGCTAAAATCATAGATATATTTGATAATAACAGAGGTGTATTGATAGTAGATGTAGGAGGTTTTGATATAGATATAAACCGTATAGCCATATCTTACGCTGATGTAGTGATAGTACCTATCTCCAACTCCACTACAGAAGTCATAGGCGTTAGAACCTTTGAGGATATACTAGAAGAGATAGGAGCTACAAATATAAAGGTATTGCTAAACAAAGTTCATCACGCTACAAAAGATTTCAGTGCTATAGAAGAGGCTATAGGTGACAAACCAAACATAGCTATACTAACTAATAGAGTAACACAAAAGAAGCTATATGATAGTTGTATGGGCTTTGGTAAGACTATCTTTGATACAAAAGGTATAAGTGCCAAAGATGTATTTAGAGGGATTAGAGATGAAATATAAGAGTTTGATATGAAAAATCAATTTGCAAATCTAGGGAAAGTAACCAAAGGAGCTACCAAGACTACAGGTGTAAGCCCCTTTTCAGATATTTTAATAGCTCTAATCTATCCAAACCCTCATCAACCTCGTAAAGAGTTTGCCAACATTGAGGAGTTGGCAACATCTATAGAAGCAAATGGACTTATATCTCCTATAACAGTAGTAAAACGAGAGAAGAGATACATGATAGTAGCTGGAGAGAGAAGATACAGAGCTATGCAATCTCTAGGTAAGAAGCTAATAAAGTGTAACATAGTAGAAAAGAGTGATGCCGAGATAGAAGAGATAGCACTGGTTGAGAATATCAATAGAGAAGATTTAAGTGATTTTGAAATAGCTGTCTATGTAAATGCCATGCTACATAGTTGTAGATACAAAGACCAAAATGAATTAGCAAAAAAAATAGGTAAATCTCCTAGCTATATCTCTAAGTGTAAAAAAGTTTTAAATCTACCAGATTATATAAAAGAAAACATAGACAATCCTAACTCAACCAAGGTCTGGGGAATAGAACTATTGAGTGAACTTTGTAGAGTAGAAGATAAAGATGAGCAGATATGGCTCTTTGATAATGAAGCCACAGTAAAAGAGATAAGAGAGCGTATACAAGAAAAGAAAGATATGATAAAACAGAGTAAACTTGATGCCAAAGAGTATATGCCAAAAAAAGAAAGAGATGGTTCACCTGTAGCCTCAATGCTTAATAAATATTATCCGTGTGAAGATGAAACAAAAATAGTTTCGTCAACGAAAAAAAGAAAAGTAGTTTATTCTTTTATGGGAGTTGCATCTCCGACAACTACTTTTGGAACGCTATATATAAATGAAGAATTAGAGGGTGAGAACAATTTAAGACTAGGACACAAACTCTTAAAAAAAGATAAAAAATATAAAATAACTATTGAGGAGGTATTATGACTGATAAAAAAGTTTTGACAACAGCACAAAAAGAAAAAGAGCTAAATGGGAAAAGATATAAAGTAATTTTAGAGACCATAAAGAAAAGTGAGGAAAAAGGCATCGAACTAAACCATGAGATGCAAATTGATTTACACTTTGCATGGAAAGAAACAATGCAAAGCATTAGAAAAGACTTTGCATTATGATTAATCAAATAATAAAATTAGCAATCATAGAAGCTACTATAGTTGAAATGTCTTATTCAATTTCTGATAGACTAGGAGATTTAATGGTAGATAATGCAATCAAAATTTTTGATAAATTTCTACAAAAAACACAAGGAATTAGCTATGTCGCACAGCTTAATCCGTGGTATCGTCAATTTATCATAGAGTTTTTAAAAGCAATTGATGGTGAACTATATGATAAAGTTTTCCCAATCGTACTAAGCATTAGAGACCCACAAATAGAAACTAAGGAAAGTAAATGAGTGTTACACTAATACAAATAACAGATAAAGAGTTCAATAGCATAATAGAAAATGCATTTAGACAAGGTGCAAAGATAGCAAAAGCAGAGATAGAGAAAAGACATATTGATAAAATCACAGAAGAAGAAGCTATCAAAGAATTTGGATACAACAAACGAAAACTAGCATCTCTTAGAGCTGATAGACTCATAATCTATTATGCTGACAAAAAACCATACTCTTATAGTCGTAAATCACTAAAAGCGTATCAGGAGAGTATGATGGTAGGTTAGATTACTTTATAAACCTATCAAACATATTTCCCAATACTTCTCTAGCACTATCACTTTTTACATTAGAATATCTTTTTGTCGTAGCTGTAGAGCTATGACCCAACACAGAACCAATCATCTCAAGACTATATCCACTATTTACACCCATAAACCCAATTAGATGACGAATATCATGCAATCGCATAGATGGTAACCCTGCAAAGGCTCTAATATTTCGCCAATGAAAGTCTGCTCCTGTGGATGTAATATGTCCTGTCTCACCCTTACCCTCAAATATATATCCCATACTTTTTAATCCATGCTTCTCCAGAGCATCTTGTAATAGCTTCGTCATAGGTGCTATCACATCTTTTGTAGTTTTAGCTACTACACTAGGTACTCTATAAGTCATAGTATCAAAGTCTATCCACTCCCAACGCATTTGAGCCACTTCCATCTTACGCCTACCATGAAGAAGCCATATAAAATATGCTCTCCACGATATAGCCCTATATCCCAAAATTGTATCAAAGAGTACCTGGGCTTTTACATCACTGATAGTAAAATAAATCTTATTATCAAAAGCAGGTATCTGTAAATCTCTACCGATATTTATTACAGCCACACCATGCTTGATAATATACATATATAGACCACTAATACAGTCCTTGATCTGTTTAACAGTAGAGGGTTTATACTTGCGACCATTCTCATTTTTTCCATCAAGCATATCATTTATAATTTTTTGTATCTCAAGAGAAGTCACAGACTCTGGAGTCTTCTCTCCTATCTTAAGCTTGAGATGTTTATTATAGTTCTTTGTGATATTATAATACCAACTCTCACTCAAAGAAGCTCTCCTATACTCTACATACTCTTCAAAAAACTTTGTCATACTCTTATCAGATACAATAGTACCATTCTTAAAGCTACCTATCAATTCAGCTCTTGCCAAATTAGCCTGATGAGTATTCATCTGTGGCTCTTCACCAAGTTTACGAAGATAAGCTTTCTTTGCTATCTTAAACCGTGCATAAAATACTTTTCTACCTCTTTTATTTTTTCTATAGTAAAGTCCCTCATATTTTGTAGTAGTCATAATAAGCCTTTTTATACGGTGGTGTATAAAATATATATAGCATATACACTTTTTTATACACCAACTCTTGTAAAGTGTTGTAAAACATCATACAATATGATACATTTATAAATATAGTATAAGCTTGATGGTAGGGGATAAACAAGGTGTATATAGGGTTTATGTAGTAACTTGTAACAAGTTGTATGATAAGTAGGTGCAACGATAAGCCGGGTTTTGTCGTGGGTAGTTATTTATCTAGGCATATTGTTGCCAATACGCTCAAGCGAAGTATGTTTGTTGATTTAACAACTTTATGAGACTTCTACCATATACTTCTTGCTACAGACAGGGTTTACCTAGCTATCTATGTTACCATAAATACTGGTAGGCTCTTACCCCACCCTTTCACTATGACTATCTTCTTAAAAAGAGGCAAAGCCCCTTTTCAATTCATCTCACTAAAGCTTCACCTTACGGTGAGAGTTTATATTAGTAAGTTTCAAGCTACCTTCTTTCTGTTGCACTTGCCCTCAGATTACTCTGGCCATCCGTTAGATGGAGTCTTGTCTCACTTGTAGCCCGGACTTTCCTCTCGTGCCTAAGCACCAGCAACCACCTATTGCACCTACGCAATTATATCATAAGTTTATTATAGAGAAATATCCTATATATCCCTATAGATATACGCCTCTCCACTTTGGAGACATGCTACCTTATCATATTCACCATCAAAGATAAATACCTCTGTATCTACCTCTTTAGATACCCTATCACCAGACTCCAACAATGTATAATCAGAGCGATTTATAGCATTTGCACAGCTATTGATAGATAATTTTTCATAGCTTCCATCACTGTTTAATGTCGTGCTTCCTGTATTGTTACAGCCCCCTATTACCAAGAGAGCAAAAATGCTAAGTACATAATATTTTTTCATCTTATTCTCCTATTCTACTATATAAGTATTGTTAAGTGTTGTAACTAATTTGAAATTAAGCTCACCAAATAGTTCAACTATTTCAAAGCTATTATCATCATCTGACTCTTTGACTCTATGATGTCTCTTCTTGGTCTCTACTTCATTACCATTACTATCTATAGTAATAAACGAAAACAACACCCCTAGCTCTATATCTATAGTCACTTTGAGTTTTTTATGACCTTTTTTATGCTTTTTCTTACAAGAGAATACAAATACTCCATCTTTATCTACAAACACCTCGCTATTATCAAGCTTCGTCTTAATAGATATATGCCTCTTACCTCTCTTGACTTTGGTCTCTATAGAGCCGTATTTGTCCATATCTATATGGATACTCTGATTATCATCTACATCCATATCTACAGATAACCTACCATTTTTATCTACATGGCTTTTACTTCTTTTCAAATCTATCTTGATTTCATTATGCTTGACCTTGATTCTAACTCTCATATCATGATAAAGCACAATCTCCATAAGCTCTTCCAAAAGCAGACGAATACCATCAGATAGCTGTTCAGATATTACACTAAGCTCTTCAGCATACAATATATAATGACCTCTACCCTTAGCATACTCCACGAAAATACCATTATTACTCTCTTCTACTTTACTATCACCACTCATAAGCATAGCAATAATATCATCAATAGCAGACTTCAACGCATCAATAGCAGTTACAGAGTTATCTTTTGACTTTTTGTATCTATCAATCTTTTTCTTAATATCATTAATAGCTTTTTCTATCTTTTTGAGTTCTTTTTCTAGGGCTTTTTTGTTGTCGTGATGTTTTAAATCTTTCTTCATATCTCTTACTAACTTTTTGGCTTTATCTAAGCGTTTTTTGATAGCATCATATTTATGTTTCAAATCATTTTTATCATCATCTTTTACTTTTTTCTCACTCCGTGGACTACTCAAAAGTGCTTCAAACTCTAGCTTGATACTTTGCAAATCAGCAATCAGGAGTTTAATTTTAGATAAGATATTTGGGTCTGTTATCTCTATGCCGTTTAGTCCGTAGGTGGTAGTTTGACTCATAGCAACATTCCCATCACTATCCACAAAAAGTGTTTTTACCATTAAATTACCCAAAGTTGTAATCACAGCTAGTCTAATCTCTGTAGATTGTCCACTAGGCACAGTCACACGAACCTTTTTATATTTGTATATCCTCTTATCCTCATCAGCAGTCAAATCTCCAAACTCCAAGCCCTCAGCCCTCCAACGAGTACCAAAACGAAGTTGATATGTTTCTCCAAATGTATCTACACAGCTTTGACTCCCTCCACTTGTATCATATTCCAAATCCAAGATACGGTTATTGGCACTATCTACGGTATTTTTTTGTATTTTTAGTTCTAGGGTAGGTGCTATAGAGTCAAAACATCTATAAGGAGTAAACCAATAACTAAGTCCTCCTATAGCAATCTCACCCTCTACTTCTGCTACAGGTATATTATCTTCAACGATAGGAGGAGTCACAACAAGTGGAGTATCTACTACTATAGGAGGTATATCTGTAGTAGGAGCATCTATTATATTTATAGTAGTCTCCACCACTTCACTAGCCAAACCCACCTCATCAAAAGAGGTACACCATATAGTCTGACTCCCCAAAGATGAGAATACCAAGCTCATACTTGTATTATCTCCTCCATTGGTAAAGCTAGATTTATAAGGATTGTCACCACTATAATTTGAGTTGGTAACGGTGCATTGTACTTTTACTCTGTTTGTATCACTTATCGTACCTCTTGTGAGTGTGGCTACTATGGGTTGATTGATAGTAGCTGTGCTATTTATAGAGATAGTAGGTTTGGATGGGAAATACTGACTAATAGTAATAGCTCCAACCCAAGCCCAACCATCTGCCTCGTCACTCTCATATCTAGCATATATCTCTTTGGGATAAGTATCATAATCATTCATATTATGGGTAAAGCTTTTAGATGTAGCCCCTGCCAATATCCTATCACTATGTCTATTATTACCAAAAGTTTCATACGAGCCTGTCTTGATATATATATCTCCTGATGTACGAAATGTACCACCATCGGCTTTACTCACACTAATAGTATAATCACTCCCACTAATAGAAGAGTTTATCTTTAGTATAGAAGCCACACCATAGTTATTACCTCCCTCAATAGTAGAAGAGATATTTTGAGTGTACCCTGCGAAAAGGGAAGAGGTTAGGAGAGTTGTTAGGATTATTTTATTTAGTTTCATTAATTTTTCTCCAAGTATTGTTCAATTGCTCTATGTAGCATTGTAAAAGCTTCAGCTCTAGTTGCAGAATTTGAAGGTTTAAATTTACCTGTAGGAGTACCGTCTGTATTACTATATCCCTTAACAATTTCAGCACAATGAACTATCTTTACAAAATCAGTATACCATTGACCATTCTCAACATCATCAAATGTGACAATACAACTATCACTCTTTATTAACTGAAAGGCTAAAACAATCACTTTCGCAACTTCTGCTCTATTAATTGTATCTTTAGGCTTTAATATATTAGCCTCTTGGTTCTCAACATTATGACCATCAATAATACTTCTATTTTGCAATTCTTTTATGAAGTCTTTATTAATATCTAATACATTATTCCAGTCTGAAAAGTCTATAGCTGGTGTTGTCTCATGTTCAATATTTAACCAGTTTATTGCTTTCATTAAAGAAACAAAAAATTCTTCACGAGTGATATTGTCTGATGGTCTAAATAAATAGTTATCATAATAATTATTTGCATCTAAAATACCTCTAATTGCTAACATTTGAGCATGTTTACGATACCAAACGGGAGGAGATATAGTATTTCCTTGTTCATCTAGCTTAGGTATATCCTTAAAAAAATAAATATCAATATTATGATCTTCAACTAATTTATTTTGTAGTTTCCATATAAGCTTTGGTGTAAATAAATCATTGTTACTTATAATATTTTCTTTGTATAGCCAAAGAAGATAAAACAGAAGCAACTTGTCCCATAAGCATTCTTATCGGTTCCATTCTAAGTGTTCCATAACCAACATGAGAAGCTGAAACAGCAGTTGTTACAAATAGATTATCTATTTCTTTGGGTACTATAGTCCCCAATGGTATAACACCAGGAGCTGTTAAAAACTGTAAATAAAACTCTCCTTCACCTTTATTATAATTTTCATATTTTATTTTATCCAATGGTATGCCTTCTTTATCTTTTTTACCATCATAAAAATTATACGCTTTATATTTTGTAACAGCATGTGAATCCATAGGATAATCTGTAAAACCTATACTTTCTTCCATATTTTTATTTATAACTCTTTTATATTTAATGTTGTTAGCTATATTAGTGTCTCGTAATTTAAACTCCTTAGTCGTTCGTAAGAGTAATAAATCATAAGGTGTAGAATCTTGTTCTTTAAAGACATAATGACCTATCATTCTTCTACTCTCTCGAATATACATACGATATGGAATTCCATCATTATAAAAAGTAGTAGCTAAAGATATATTCTCATCGTTAGATTGCCAATATTTAATAAAACATAAGGCTCTCTGTTTATATTTTTTTTCTATTTCAACTCTTTTTAGCCAAGTTACAGAATGATAGTTATAGTTTTCTTCTTGCAAATCTGAGCCTTTTGGATGCACATTTATTTCATAATACTCTTTACCTGGAGACCAACCATTTTTACCACCCCAACTATCTGCAAAAGATGGTGAACCATCAAAATCATCTTTATTACATACAGCATCAGTCCAAATCTTATCAGTTTTATTTGTATAATTTTTGCCAAACACATCTTTCCAAGCTTTTGTTTTTTCGACTGGAATTACATCACTATTATTCTTTTCTTTTTTTACGGTTAAAAAATAAGAATAAGCTTGTATTTTACTATCCAAATTAGACTCTTTAGGTGTTTCTTTAAGAAATTTATTTGTCTTAGGATTCCAATATAATTCTCCTGCAAAACCTTCGTTATATTTTTGAGTTCCTTCTCTACCAGTAGTCATAGTTACTCCACTAGCACTTGCTAAATCTCCCGTAACTGTAGCATCAATAAAATATTTAGCCTTTATAGTAACTTGATTATTGGATAAGTTACCTATATCATCTATAGGTCGTATTGTAATTGATTCTATTTCCTTATTATTTTTTTTAGTAATATTGTCAAATATATGACTAAAATAAAATGTTATGTTTTTATTAGCATTGCTCAATAAATATTCTATTTTTTCACCTGCGATATGTGGTTCATGTCTTAATCCATACCAAGAATCAGTATTTTTATCTTTATAATATTTATAAATAAGATTTCGATACTCATCAAATAGTCCAGATACTAATCTTTCACCACCTATATTAACCCGTTTATTCTTATCATCTCTTGCTTTTATATCAGGGATAATGCCATATTCTAACCCTAATAGGCTACATTTTTCCCAATCCTCATCAGGATTTTCTTTACAAGATGGAATACCACTATCAGATAAATTTAATCCACTTGTAATCATACCACCCATCTCTTTCAAATTTTTTACACGAGTAATAAAACATACACTTTTTCCTTCTCTTGATGCAGTAATTGCGGCACCAACTCCTGATGCAGTACCACCTAAGACAGCAATATCACAATCATAGGCACTAGAAGAAACTGTACTACTCAAAATAAAAAACAAAAAGCTCTTGACAACTCTAAATCTTCCCATAAAATCCCCTTTAATTATAAAATTAAATTAAAAAATAAACCCTTTTGGTTTATCACCTTATAAAATACAAAACCATTGTAATAATTTCTAATGATATTATAAACTGTTTTAATATAATATTAAAGATGATTTATGAGAGAGGTTTTTTGATGAATTATTTGTTTGGTAACATATATTTGGTGGATTTATTTATATTAATGTTTTTTTGATATACTTAAATAAAAAAGGTCTCTTATGATGAATTTACAGATACAAGACCCTTGGTTTGAGGGAATATATAGAGTAGAATTTAATAGTAATCCTATAAAGTTTTTAGATACATTCAAAGAGCTTTTGAGAGAGAGACACTATAGGGAAAAGAAGATAATAACTTTATTAACAGAGTATAGCAATGGTGAAATATCAGTAGGAAAAATAGCTCAAAAATTAGATATAGATAGAACTGAAGTTTGGAAGCTGATGGAAAAATATAATATAGATTTAGTAGATTATGACTTTGCAGAAGAGGACGACAGAGGTTTCTT
>JASFZJ010000107.1:0-8815 GCA_045267865.1 Sulfurovum sp.
AGTAGGCAATAGTTGCTTAGTTTCAGACATAGAAGAAGTTTTTAAATACTCTATCTTTTTCTCCAAAATAATATTTTTTTTAGGAAAGTCAAGAATTAAAATATTTCCAATCCTCTCCTTATAATCATCAAAATCTTTATCACTCCAAGACTCATCTAAGTTTTCTATATCTTTACTCTGAATAATTTTATCAAAATAGTAAGGTTCAATTGATTCTTGTTTTGGATTAAGATATAACGACAATAGAGATAAACCTTTGCGTAGTGAACCTGAATAACTATAAAGTTGTTCATTATCTAGTTTGATACTAAAGTTTAAATCTTTATTATGCATAATTTTAATTGAAGAATCGAACATAAATTTTTTCATTTTATCAATAGTTATTCCTGCTCTATAAGCAAATTTAACTAACTCTCTTGAAAAACTTTTTAAATCTTCTGTAATATTCAAACCATTTTTATAAAGATAAACCAAAAGAATATTTAATGGATACTTATTTGTATGAACATTTATTAATTGAAACCACTTTGTTAATTCTTGATACTTATGTGGATTTCTTATAACATCTCCAAAAAATTGAATTGCTTCAATTATTTGTGATAAGTCCGTAAGAACTTCATCATAATTCATTTTTTTCAAAGGAGAATCATTTTTCTGTAAGAAAAAAGCTCTTAAACTTATTTCATTACTTTTATCTCCTTTATCTCCACGAATAATATAGGTATAGGTTCTAAAAACCTCATCTATTGGTTTTTTCTGTTTAAATGAAATATGATTTTTAATATCCATACAATCTTCATCAAATATATTCCACTTTTTAATAAAATCTTTATCTTTTAAATTATTTCGTGCATTAGAGTATAGTTTTGCTTTAAATATATCTGAATCAGTGAGACTTAATCCTCTATCATTTATTGTTTCAAAAATTTTCAATGCCTTTTCTCTTGCTTTATCAGCATCACTATCTTCTGTTTGAATAGGAAGAAGTGTTACTTCATATAAAAAGAAATCAATAAAATCTTTTATCTCATTTATTTTAGAAAATATTTCTATTTCATTATAAAAAAAACATATATTTTGTTTAAATTGACTCTCTTTTTTAGTTATTTTACAATTTTGAGTATTTAATTCTAATTCAATAGCATCTTTTAATGACTGAGCATCTTGTTTTATAAAAACATTTGTTTCTAATCTTCTTTTAGAAATATCTCCTTGTCTTCCTGCTGGAATATAAATAGCATCTTTCAAGTCATTACTTGTATCATCAAACTTTGATAAAACTTTCATTAAAAGTGTTAATGTAGTTATTCGTTGCTGACCATCAATTATCTCTAATCTATTTCTATCTTCCAAACTACCTGAGATAACGATATTTCCTAAAAAATATCCATCTTTAGACTTAGAATAGTAAGCATTTTTCAAATCTTCAAATAGTTCTTTACATTCTGCTTCTCCCCAAGAGTAAGCTCGTTGATAAGGTGGAATGATATATTGATTTTTACCACTAAACATATCAAAAATTGATTGTTGTTCTGCTGTTAAAGATAGTGCCATTTTATTTCCTTTTTTATTTTATTTTTATTATTCTAACTAGAAAACCCACTGCTAAAATTACTCTTTGCTTGAACTATAGCCTTTTGCTTCTCTTTTCTAAATGTATCTTTCTCTACAAATATCTTTTTGCGTGTTTTGGGGTCTAGTTCTGTGTAGTACATTACAGATGAGTATGTCCCTGGTGTGGGAGTGAATACTTGTGCTTGTTCTGGGTTCATCTTTAGTACATTTGATGTGAAGTTTTTGAGTTTGTGCATATCACTCTCTTCACATCCTGGATGGGCTGCGATAAGATAGTATGTGAGAAACTGCTTTTTGCCCAAATCTTTGTTTAGCTTGTCGTATAGCTTTTTGAAATCTACTAGTGTCTGTTTACCTGGTTTGCCCATCAGGTCTAATACTCGTTGTTCGGTGTGTTCTGGTGCTACTTTCATCTGTCCTGATATGTGGTGTTCTACCAGCTCACGCAGATATGAGTAGCCCTTTTTCTTGTCTTCTGTTATGAGGTCGTATCGTATCCCTGATGCTACAAATGCTTTGCGAATGCCATCTATATTTCGTACTTGTTTCATCAATCCTATGACTCTAGTGTGGTCTGGCTTCATAGCTCCACATAACTCTTTGGCATCTACACATCGCTTGTAGTCACAAGTACCTTTTTTGAGCTTTTTGTCACACTCGTAACCATACATATTGGCTGTAGGTCCTCCGAGGTCTGATATTATGCCTTTGAAATCTTTGTACTCTTTGAACTTATATACCTCTTTGACTATAGACTGCTCCGAGCGAGTACGGATTGTGCGTCCTTGATGTACTCCGATGGCACAGAAGTTGCACTCACCCCAACATCCGTGATGAGTCATAATAGAAAACTTGATAGTCTCCAAGCATCGGACTTTGCCATCTGCTAGATAGTACGGGTGTAGTTCTCGTGTAAATGGCAATGCAGATACTTCGTCCATCTCTTTTTCGTTGAGATAATCACAAGGTGGGTTTTGGATAGAGTATCTACTATCTACTTGTTGGCTTAGTCCATTGGCAGATATTGGGTCGTTGTTGTCATAAAAGAGGTCAAATAGGTCTATATATTTCTCTTTGTCATCTAGGCACTCTTTGTGAGACGGTAACTGGTGAAAGTCTAGCTTTGGCTCTTTGGCTATATAACATATTCCTCTTATATCTCTCCACTCATCACCTCTATCTATAGCCTTGGTAAGGTCATAAAGGGCTTGTTCTCCCATACCGTATATTATGATGTCTGCTTTAGAGTCAAATAGTATTGGTTTTCGCAATTTGTTTGACCAATAGTCATAATGAGTAACTCTTCTCAAAGAGGCTTCAATGCCACCTAACACAATAGGCACGGTATTTTTGAAGTTTTGACGGATGAGATTTGTATATACCAATACAGCACGGTCGGGGCGTTTGTTGTTTTTGCCTCCTGGGGTATAATCATCACTATTACGGAACTTCTTTGTAGCAGTGTAGTTCGATACCATAGAGTCGATGCTACCACCACTCACACCCCAATAAAGCTTAGGTTCTCCTAGTCGCTTGATGTCTATATCACTCTTGATGTCTGGCTGACCAATCATACCGACTTTGTATCCTAGATTTTCTAGCATCCTGCCCACTGTGGATATACCAATAAATGGAGAGTCTATATAAGCATCTCCACTTACAAGTATCACATCACACTGCTTCCAACCCAAAGCGTCCATCTCTTCTCTTGTCGTAGGTAGAAATCTATTTTTACTACTCAACAATAGACTCCAGATGTTTAGTAAATACCGATGGAGAGATAAATCCTGTTAGACTTTTTTCAGGTAAATAGTTATTTTTCTTATCAAAAAATATGATATTCGGTGTGCCAAATAGCTCATATTTTTTAAGTAAAGCCTTGTCCTCATCACTATTTTCGGTAAGGTCTATCTTGATAAATTCAAATCTTTTAAGTGCCTTTTTTACTTCTTCATCAGGAAAGGTAATCTCTTCAAGCTCTATACACGCAGTACAAGAGTCTTTGCCAAAATCTACCACCACAGGCAAAGAAGAGTTCTCTACCTCTCGTTGAAGTCTTGCTATACTATACCCTCTATGACTTAATGGTGTGGCTGTAGTATGGGTATTGGATACACCAGTTTGAATAAATGGTTTAAGTGGTCTTAGTATAGATTTCGCTCCACTCATAGCACCTACAAATATCAACGAGCCATAAATTAGAAAGACCATAGCCAAAAGTTGAATAAGCTTCTTCGCACCTCTCTTTTCACTACTAGAGTCAAATACCCCCATATAGAGTGATGTCCCCATAAATAGCAGTGACCACAATATCATTGTAGTAGTAGTAGAAAGTATTCGTCCTAACATAAAGATAGCCAGTGCCAACATAGTCACACCAAAGATTTGAGATATAGAAGTCATCCAACCACCAGGACGAGGCATAAATTTACCTGCACCAAGCCCCACAAGAAGCAGAGGCATACCCATACCCATACTCATCACAAAGAGAGCCAATCCACCCAAAAAGGCATCACCTGTATGAGATATAAAGAGTACAGCCCCACCTAGAGGAGGTGCTACACAAGGACCAACTATCAAAGCAGACAATAGCCCCATAATAGCAGTCCCCAAGATACCTTTGTTTTGTGCATTATCACTAGCACTGTTTAGTTTTGATTGCCAAGAAGAGGGTAACGCTATCTCATAATATCCAAAGAGTGAAAATGCCAATGCCACAAAGACACCTGCAAAGACTGTAAGCACGATAGGGTCTTGCATAGCTGTCTGTATATCAGCACCCAAAATTCCTGCTACTACTCCTACAACTGTATATGTCAAAGACATAGAGATGACATAAACAAGTGAAGTAAAAAAGGCTCGACTTGCACTAGGTTTCCCTTGACCCTGTTGAGATATAATGATAGATGAGAGGATAGGTATCATAGGAAATATACAAGGAGTAAGAGCTAAAAGAAGACCAAATATAAAGAAGAGTAAAATAATAAAAAAAGAGCTCTCACTAACCAAAATATCGGCTATCCTTGCACTATTTCCCTCTTTTATCATCTGAGATATTTTAGCAAAAACTCCCAACTTTTTGCCCTTAAATATAAACTCATTACCTATAGGCTGATAACAAATTCCTCTATCACTACACCCTTGATAAGATATTTTAAGCGTATAATCACCTGCTACTTGCGACTCAATAGATTTTATTGGAATAGTAACGGTAAGCGTCTTATCATAAACCATATCACCATCAAACTCGTGAGCTTTGGGAAGTATTGGTGTGAGCGTAACTTTGTTTGGTCTAATTATCGTATAAGAGAGGGAACTTTTATAGATATGTATTTTATCAGCCATCACTATTTGTGTCTTTATACTCTCACCCTCTACTACAGCCGATACAGTAAAAGCCTCTTCTGGGGATAGAAACTTCTGCTTTTTTAAAGAACTATTAAATGCACCAAATATAAAAGTGCTTAGTATCAATAGAGATAAAAGTAACTTTTTTCCTATAATTTTCATATTTTCTCTCTCTTAATTAAGATTTTATTGACATAATACTATAAAGATATATGTAAACTCTATGTAATATTAACTAAATAACTATTAATAATAAAGGTAAAAAATGTCAAATCATCTCAAAAATGAAGAGTCACCATACTTACTGCAACACGCAGATAACCCTGTAGATTGGTATCCGTGGGGAGAAGAAGCATTTTCTAAAGCAAAAAAAGAGAATAAATCTATATTTTTATCTATCGGCTATAGCTCATGTCATTGGTGTCATGTGATGGAGAGAGAGTCGTTTGAAGATGAGGATACGGCTAAGATTTTGAATGATAATTTCATCTCAATCAAAGTGGATAGAGAAGAGAGACCAGATATTGATAAACATTTTCAAGAGGTCTATCAGCTTATGAATGCCAAAGCTGGTGGTTGGCCTACTTCTATATTTCTCACACAAGAACTCAAACCATTTTACTCGGCTACTTATATCCCTGATGAGCCTCGTTATGGTATGAGAAGTTTTACTAGCTTATTAGAGATAATAGCAGATAAATACAAAAATGAAAAAGCTCTCCTCACAGAAAAAGCAGAAGAGGTGATAGAATTTTTAAATAAAAAAGATACCAAAATAGAAGCCACTAAACTTGATATAAGTGTCATTAAGAAAGTAGTTACACAAGCCAAATCACTCTTTGATAATGTAAATGGAGGATTTAATAAAGCACCTAAATTTCCACTAACCTCAACGCTTAATATGCTTCTTGATGTCTATCGTCTCACAGATGACAAAGATACTCTAAATATGGTTCTTCTCTCCCTCTCTTCTATGGCAAAAGGAGGTTTAAGAGATTTAGTTGATGGTGGATTTTGTAGATACTCTACAGATGAAGCGTGGCTCATACCTCACTTTGAGAAGATGACTTATGACAATGCCCTACTAAGTGAAGTCTATCTCAAAGCCTACTCCATCTCTAATAACAGTTTCTATAAAGATGTGGCTTTTGAGACTCTTGATTTTATGACCGATTATATGAGTGAAGATAATCTATTTTATTCAGCAAGTGATGCAGATACGCAGGGAGTGGAGGGGAAATATTTTGTATATGAGTATAATGAGGTAATTGAAGCTTTTGCCAAAACTGGGATACCTGCAAAAAATATCAAAATATTAGAAAAACATCTCAATATCACAGAAAATGGCAACTTTGAGGGTAAAAATATAATCCGTCTCAACGATGCCAAAGATACAGGTATAGAGTTTTATGATAAAGCGATAGAGGTACTCCAAGAGATTAGAAAAGATAGACTCTATCCATTTATAGATAAGAAGATAATCGTATCGTGGAATGCCATGATGATAAAGAGTCTATTTATAGCCTCAAGAGTAGATAATAAATATCTCTCACAAGCGATTAATTCAATAGATAAACTACTTAAAAATCTATATATAAATGATAAACTATTTCACTCTATGCTCCCCAAAGGCACTCCCAAAATCAGAGCATTTTTAGAAGATTATGCTTATCTGTGTGACGCACTTATAGAAGCATACAAAAGCACACTAGATGAAGAATACCTCATAATAGCTACAAAACTAGCTAATAGTTCCATAGAAAAATACTACAATAACGGTAAATGGAAATTTTCAAGAGGAGAGTTTGAGACCGATGCAGATAGTTATGATAGCTCATATCCATCATCTGTAAGCGTAATGATTAATGCACTCTACAGCCTCTCCTCATTAGTAGATATAATCTACAAAAAGTTTGTATTCAAAACCCTAGAGATAGACTCATACAACCTAATGCGTCAGCCCATATCCACAGCCAAAATGACACATATCCTCATAAGATACCTAAAAGACGATATAATAATCAAATCAAAAGAGAGTAATCTAATAGGGCATATAAAAGAGATAGACACACTCCCCTACCCTTTTGTACTCTTTAAAAATGATATAAATGAAGACTTTATGCTATGTAACTCTACTGTTTGTTTTGGAGATACTAAAGAGTGGAATAACATTAATGGGATTATTGAGAGGAGGTAGATTTTACCTCCTTTTTTATTTCCAAATTATATTTTGAAATATAGGCATTCTTCATCATCAATCCAACAAAAATCACCCATCTATTTATACTTACTCCCACTCAATAGTAGCAGGTGGTTTTGATGAGATGTCATAGACTACTCTATTTATTCCATCTATTTCGTTTATTATTCTTCTGCTCATTCCCTCTAATACATCGTGGGGTACATGCGCAAATGTAGCTGTCATACCATCTACTGACTCTACCATACGGATACATATTGTATTGTCATAAGTTCGATTGTCTCCCATTACTCCTACTGATTGTACATTTAGAAGTACGGTAAATGCTTGCCAAACTTTGTCGTAATATCCTGTAGCATGAAGCTCTTCTTGCATTATGGCATCGGACTCTCTGATGAGTCTTAGTCCCTCGTGGGTAACTGCACCCATTGTGCGTATCGCTAGTCCAGGTCCGGGGAATGGGTGTCTTCCTATCATCTGTTTTGGTAGTCCTAGTTCTAGTCCAAGTTTGCGTACCTCATCTTTGAATATCTCTCGCAGAGGTTCTACAAGTTCAAATGTCATCCAATCTGGTAACCCTCCGACATTGTGATGAGATTTGATAGTCTTTGAAGGACCTTTGACTGAAACGGACTCTATCACATCTGTATATAGTGTGCCTTGAGCCAAAAAGCTAACATCTATGTGGTTTTTCGCCTCTTTGTCAAACACCTCTATAAACTTCTCACCTATTATTTTTCTCTTGGTCTCTGGGTCACTAATGCCGTCTAGTGCATTGATAAACTCATCTTGTGCATCTATCGTAATGAGAGGAATATCAAGCAGTTTAAACATATCTTGTACTTGTACGGCTTCATCTTTTCGCAGAAGTCCTTGGTTTACAAATACGCATATCAGTTGCTCTTTTGGAAGTGCTTCATTGAGCATAGCAGCGACTACGGAGCTATCTACTCCACCACTTACTCCACATAATACTTTTTTGTCACCCACTTGTGCCTTGATACCTGCTATTTTTTCTTTCGCGAAGCTTCCCATATTCCATGTGCTATCACACCCACAGATATATTTGGCAAAGTTTTTGAGCATCATAGTACCCTCTACCGTATGATGAACCTCTGCGTGGAATTGAAATGCGTAAATCTTACGACTCTCATCTGCAATACCTGCAAAAGGAGAATTTTCTGATGTACCTATTACCTCAAATCCTTCTGGAATACTCTCAGCTTTATCTCCATGGCTCATCCATACAGTTGAGTTATCAGGGATACCTTTGAAGATAGACGAGCTGTTTTCTATCTTCAAGTTGGCTTTGCCGTATTCGTGACTTGAAGCCGATACGACACTACCTCCGAAGTGTTGAGTGATAAGTTGCATACCATAACAGATACCCAAAATCGGTATTCCCAACTCCCAAACACCATCATCTGGCTTGTAGGCATCTTCATCATATACAGAGGCAGGACCTCCTGAGAGGATAATACCTTGTGGTTTTCTTGCTTTTATATCGGCTAGACTCTCACGATATGGTACAACTTCTGTATATACACCCGATTCTCTAAGTTTTCTTGCGATTAGTTGAGTATATTGTGAGCCAAAGTCTAGGACTAAAATAGGTACTTGTTTCATTTATATTTTCCTTGAAGTTATGATTATTAATTTAAAAAGGATTATACACTATATAGGATAAAATAC
>JASFZJ010000108.1:0-8334 GCA_045267865.1 Sulfurovum sp.
GGGTTTCACTGCTTAATAAAAAGTAAAAAGAGCCTATTTTATTGATAGAAGATATTAGTCATGTAGTAGCTAAATCTTTGAAAAAAGAGTTTGAAGATAGGGTGTCGAAAAGACACCCTACTGACAATCTCCCTCTTTAGCTTCTTTCTATAACTCTTTTAGAGCCTCTATTATATCATCATAAACATATATAACGAAAAGCTATGGCGATATTATGATAGACAATGGATATAAAACCTCTGCTGATGTACCGGTATGGCTCACCACAGATGGTAGCAAGAAAATACTAATGAAGTAAGAATATGGTTTACCTACATCAATGGCTTTGTGTATAAAACTAACGAGTTTAACCCAATGCGTGATATAATCACATTATTATCAACAAAGGGAAATTATGAGTAAAGAATTAAGTGAGTATCAAAAGAGATGGCTTACAGGAATTGGTCTATTGACTATTGTCGGACTTATCGGTTGGATTGATAACTTTTTGGTTATGTGGGTATTTTTGGGTGTGATTTATATATTTGCATTTTATGAAGCGATGAGGTTATTTAATCTCAAATCTACAGGTGCGTATGTTTGGGCTATATTATTGTGGGCTGTGACATATTTCTATCCCAATCCTGATGATTTATTCTTTTTAATAGCTATTATATTTGGTTCATCTCTTGCATATTTCCATAACTTCGACAAGAGACTTTTATTGCCATTTCTCTATCCTGTAAGTGGGATTTTATTCTTTCTAATCCTCTACAAAGATTTTGGAATAGAGGCTATGGGTTGGCTTCTTGTAACTGTAGCACTTGCAGATATTGGAGCATTTTTCACAGGTAAAGCTATAGGTAAAACCAAATTTTCAGATACATCACCCAACAAGACTTTAGAGGGTGTATTTGGTGGCATTATTATCGCCTCTATTGGTGGTTCGTTTGTAGGATTATATGTCGTAGATATGTGGATTGCTATCGTTGTATCGGTGATTACTGCTATCACCTCTATCTTTGGTGACCTTTTTGAATCATATCTCAAAAGAGAAGCAGGAGTCAAAGATTCAGGAGATTTACTCCCAGGACATGGTGGTATATTAGATAGAATTGATGGCTATTTATTTGGTGCTATTATTATGGTTGTCTCCCTTCGAGCATTGATTTAATCTATGTCTATCATACTACTAGGCTCGACAGGGTCTATCGGTGTCAATACGCTAATAGTCGCCAAAAAATATAATATTGCCATAGAAGCACTAGTAGCAGGGAACAATATAGAGCTACTAAATCAACAGATAAAAGAGCATAATCCTAAAATAGTCTGCATCGCAAATAGAGAAGATATAAAGAGAGTAAACCACTCAAATGTCCTCTATGGAAGCGATGGAATATTAGAAATTATAGAAAAAAGTACAAGCACAAGAGTAGTAAATGCCTTAGTAGGCTACACAGGATTAGCCCCCACTCTAAAAGCGATAGAGATGAGAAAACAGGTCTCTCTAGCCAATAAAGAGTCTCTTGTAGTCGCAGGGGAGTTTATAGATATCTCTTATATCACACCTATAGACTCTGAACATTTTGGGCTTTGGTATCTTCTAAATGATAGACCTATTAGCAAACTATATATTACAGCAAGTGGTGGAGCGTTTCGAGATTGGGATATAGACAAGATGCAAAATGCCAAATACTCCGATGCACTCAAACACCCCAACTGGTCAATGGGCGACAAAATCACAATAGACAGTGCTACAATGACCAACAAAC
The DNA here is from genome assembly GCA_045267865.1 of Sulfurovum sp. Lineage (GTDB taxonomy): Bacteria > Campylobacterota > Campylobacteria > Campylobacterales > Sulfurovaceae > Sulfurovum. Next base: position 1,752 of record JASFZJ010000108.1, read on the forward strand.
TCTTTGAACTATTAGAAGCCAAGTGGCTATTTAACACCTCAAACATAGACGCATTTATTGAGAAAAAATCTATCATTCACGCATTAGCAGAGTTCAAAGATGGCTCAACAACAGCACACTTCGCAGGTGTTGATATGAAGCTACCCATTGCATTTGCACTCATAGACAAAGTAGAAGAGCAGATACTCCCACCTGTAGATTTACTAGCCATCGGAGCATTAGAATTTTTGCCTATTAAAGCCAATCGTTACCCAATATGGAACATCAAAGAACACCTATTAAACAATCCTCATCTAGGCGTAGTAGTAAACGCTATCAATGAAGAAGCTATCAAAGCTTTTAGAGCTGATAAGTGTACATTTTTTGGTATGAGTGATATGGTTTTGGATACTTATGAGAAGTTTGAAGATGTTAGAGCATCTTCTATTGAGGATATTGTTAGGATAGATAGAGAAGTTCGGGAGTATTCTCAATACTACTCTAAAAATTAATCAACTTCTTATCTCGTCCTTTAAAAGTAACAACTTTACTATACCCAACACTTCGAGCAATCGCAACGGCTTCCTCATATTTAAAACCAATTTGTGAAACGGCATGGGCATCAGATGAGAAACAGATGGGAATGTCTAAATTATAAGCTTCTTCCAATAGTAATGGGGAGGGATAGAGTTCTCCTATGGGTTTTCTAAATCCTGCTGTATTTATTTCTAAGACCATATTAGCATCTTTAATAGCTTTGAGTGCATCTTTTACCATAAGTCGTATATCTTTTGAGGGCATAAACTTAAAGACTTTGATTAAATCTAAATGCCCTACAATATCAAAAAGCCTACTCTTTGCCATGCTCTCAATTGCTTCAAAATATGCTTCCCAAACCTCATCTACTCCACGACTTTTCCATCCACCGATAAATTCAGGATTATCAAATCCCCACTTATCTATAAAATGCACAGAACCTATTAGATAATCTACCTTTGCTGATAATACTCGTTTATCTATATGATTGGGTAGATAATCTACCTCATAGCCTAGAACTATCTCTATATCATCTCTGTATTTCTCTTTAAGTCTGTGAATATCACCCTCATAACTTGTCATCTCTTCAAATCCCAAGCGATAGTGCTTGTCAAAATTCATTGGAGCATGTTCGCTAAACCCATAAATATCAATTCCTAACTCAATGGCTCTTTTTATGTACTCATCTATCGTGCCGTTGGCGTGGTTACATCTTGTTGTATGGTTGTGTAGGTCTATACGCATAATTTTCCTATCTAAAATAATAATTATTATTTTAACATAAAACTACTTTTTACTAGAAATAGGATAAAATCTATTAATTATAATTAAAAACACTCTTAGGAACATAATGACACATCAAACTCGTGTAGAACTACTATCACCAGCAGGTAATTTAGAAAAACTCAAAATCGCACTCAACTATGGAGCTGACGCTGTCTATGGAGGGACGAGTACATTTTCTCTTCGTATCCGTTCAGGTAAAGAGTTTGATATAGAGTCATACTCAAAGGGGATAGAGTATGCACACGCTAGAGGTAAAAAAGTCTATTCTACTGTAAACTCATTCCCTTTTAACTCTCAAATCAAGCTTTATGAGAACCATATTGCCAAAATTGCAGAGCTTAAACCTGATGCTCTTATAGTATCATCACCAGGAGTGATAAAACTAGCCCACAAGATAGCTCCTGATATTCCTATTCACCTATCTACCCAAGCGAATGTGATGAATGCTCTTGATGCTGAGGTCTATTATGATTTGGGAGTGAAGCGAATTATTGTAGCACGAGAGATAAGCCTCAAAGATTGTGAAGCTATTAAAACCCATATTCCTGATTTGGAGTTAGAGGTATTTGTCCATGGGTCTATGTGTTTTGCATATAGTGGCAGATGTTTAATCTCTGCGTTACAGACAGGACGAGTACCAAATAGAGGAAGCTGTGCAAATGATTGCCGTTTCCCTTATGATATTTATGCTCACAACCCAGAGAGTGGCACGACATTTAAGCTAGAAGAAGAGAGTGGGGTAGGTACATATATAATGAATGCCAAAGATATGAATATGGCTTCACATATAGATACAATTTTAAATTCAGGTGTAATTGACTCTCTCAAAATAGAGGGACGAACCAAATCGCCATATTATGCAGGAGTGGTTACCAAAGCGTATGCCCATGCGATAGATGACTTCTACAAAGACGATTTTGATGCCTTACGCTATCAAGCAGAGCTTAATACAACGCAAAATAGAGGATTTAGCGATGCCTATCTCACATCTCGTCCATTTGAACGAAATGATACAGAGTCACATGGTTTCTCTATCCAATATGGTACACATCAAGTAGCAGGATTGGTAAACGAAGACGGCAAAAGCTGGAAGTGTAAAGACAAAACTTGTATAGGCGATAGTGTAGAGATTGTATTACCAATAGATGCGACAATAGAGCCAATGGAAAATGATATAGGAAAAATAGAGGAGGTAGATGGTACATATCTATTAAGTTTCAAGAGATTAACGACAAAAGATAACAAAGAGTTAGAGTGCGTCCATAGTGGCAATGTAAGTGATATTTTACTCCCCACAGAGTTACCAAGTTATACTATACTTAGACGAGATATAGCAGAGGCACTAGAAAAAAAGGGATTGAGAGAAAACTCAACACCTATGAAGACGGAACAGGCATAAATAGAGGTAATCGTTCGATTTCATCGAACAGATAAACAATAACAACACAAAGGAAAAATAATGAAATTCGTATCAATCGTAATGGGTAGTAAAAGTGACTATAAAATTATGACGGAGTGTGCAGAAACACTCAAAAAATTTGGTGTACCTTATGAGCTTATTATATCATCTGCTCACAGAAGTCCAGAGAGAACCAAAATATATATGAAAGAGGCAGAAGCCAAAGGGGCTCAAGTATTTATCGCTGCTGCAGGAATGGCCGCCCATTTGGCAGGGGCGTTGGCTGCTAGTACAACTAAACCTATCTTGGGTGTACCGATGGAGAGTGGACCACTTAGAGGAGAAGATGCACTTTTGAGTACAGTGATGATGCCAGCAGGAATGCCAGTAGGAACTCTAGCCATAGGTAAAGCAGGTGCTGTAAACGCAGCATATTTGGCTATCCAAATTATGGCACTAGGTGATGAAGAGTTACAAATCAAGCTCAAAGAAGATAGAATAAGCAAAGCCAAAAAGGTAGAGTTAGATTCTAGTGAGATTGAAGTGTTACTTTAAAATATCATATAATAAGGATAAAAAATGTCAGCAGAAATAGCACACTTCCAAAACTTCGCAAAGCTAAAGGATACCTCTTTGGCTTTCAATGATATTACCGTACTTGCAGGAAAGCCTAGCACTGGCAAGAGTTATGTAATGAAGTTTATGTATGCTGTGGATGAGGCTGATAATCTTTCTAATAATAAGACTAAGAATAATAATTTGGAGTATGCTTCTATTCTTAATAACTTATTAAATTCTATTTTTTTAAATTGTAATCAGATTTCATCAAATTTTACATGTAAATATAAAAATCTATCTATAAAAATAGCAGAAGATGATCATACAATAAATTTTAATTATAAAGAGTTTAGAAATATTGAAAATAAAATTTTTGTAGAAACTCCTCTAATTTTAGAATTTAAAAAATTTATGAAAAGAGAAAAAGGAAAAACTCCTTATCATATAGAGTCTTTGTTAAATATATTAGATACAGATTACTCTTTTACAGATGAAGAACAAGATAAGTTTATTAAAGATTTTAGAGAAAAGTCCAAAGCTATTATTGGTGGAGATATTGAAAGTAGTGGAGATTCTTTTATTTTTAATAAAGAGGGTGATCAGAATTATGACATTCTTAATGCTTCATCAGGCACAAAAAGCATAGGACTACTTCAATATTTAGTGACCAATAAAGCTCTTAAAAAAGGTTCAGTCCTCTATTGGGAAGAGCCAGAAGTACATTTACATCCTGAATGGCAACTTAAAATGGTAGAACTTTTTATTGAGCTTATGAATGCAGGTGTTAAGATAGTCTTTTCTACACATAGTACATTTATGGCTGATTCATTAAATGCATTATCTAAAAAAGAAGGTTTTACAGATAGGGTTTCTTTTAATTTATTTAAAGAAAATAATGGAGTTGTTGAAAATCATATATTGGACACTGATAAAAAATGGAAATTGATACAAGATGAATTATTAAAATCATCTTTAGAGGAAATTATGTGGCAATACCTTTAAAAAAACTAAAAGAAGGCTGTTGTGACAGTAGTCTACATAGTTTTTCTATAACAAATGGAGATGAACTTGATAATGTTTATGCAACATGTGACAAAATTATTGAATGTAGTGATAGATATATTTTAATTGAAGAAAAAAGTATTTTATTAGGATTTTTTGATAGTTGTTGTATTGAGCGTGGAGAAAGTCTTGAAGAGTATAAATATTTTAATGGTGAAGTAGAATATTTAAAAATAACTGAATTAATTACACTAGTTCAATCTATGGATAACTCAATAAAGAAACTTTTGTTAGCACAAACTATTACAAATTTAATGTTCTCATCAGCTAAAAAAATAAGTAATACTACAAATCTCTTATGTAAACAAGATGATAGTGATAAGACAAATGGCATATTAACATTTTATCTATATTGTTCAAGTGGACATCCTATAGATAATATTCTTTATGCTTGGTTATCAGAGTATAAAAAGAATATTTTTTTTGAATGTCAAGATTTAAAACAAAAATTAGAAGAGGAATGTTGATGCAATTAGAGTTAAAAAATATCGGAATGATAAAAGAAGCAACCGTCAAGATAAATGGCTTGACTGTGATAGCAGGAGAGAATGATACTGGGAAGAGTACGATAGGGAAAGTATTGTGTATGCTTATTAAAAGTATTCGTTGGGCTAGTAATACCCATTCTGATAATGGTCAGTATGTTATACAATTTAATAAATATGAAGAGCTACTATTTGAAAATCAAATTTCAGATAGTGGTAAGATTAATTTTAAATATAAGAGTGTAGATTTTGAATATGAATTAATTGATAATAGTTGTACAAACTTTAAAATATCTACTCCGTTTGATAATAATCTCTCAAAAGTGCATAGTCCATTGCTTATAGAAACTCCTTTTGTTTGGAATTTAAGTAAGACAATGACCTCCATAGCGTTTAATGAGTTGTCATCAGGGATAGACTTTAAAGTGCCTCTGCTTTTACAGGATTTATTTTCAGCTCTCAATATGGAGCTAACAGAGAAGTATGAATTTGATTTGAATATTAGCTCTATTATTAATGGCAATTTCAAAAAGAGAGATTATGGTGATTTCTTTTTTGAAAGAGAAGGCAAAGAGTATCGTCTAACTAATGTGGCGATGAGTATCAAATATTTTGGACTTTTACAGGTTTTGGAAAATAATGGACATCTATATAGAGGGCAAGTCTTGATATTGGAAGAACCAGAAGCACATTTACACCCAAAATGGCAATTAGAGATGGCTAAGATTATTGTGGAACTTGTGAAAAATGGGGTAAAAGTTGTGGTTAATTCTCATAGTTCGTATATGATTGATGCACTTAAAAGATATAGTAAAATCGAAAAGATAGAAGATAAAACTAATTTTTATTTGGCAGAGAATGGACATATAGATAAAGTAGAAGAGGAACAATAATGCAACTCCAACTAAAAAATATAGGAATGATAAAAGAAGCAAATGTCTCTATTGAGGGCTTAACTGTGATAGCAGGAGAGAATGATACTGGGAAGAGTACGCTGTCTAAAGCTCTTTATGTTCTTATTAAAGAACATCATAATATTTTTGGTAAAGAAGGTGATGGCTATTATTTAGATGTGTATCGACGTATTTTTAAAGAAGAATTTTCTCCTAAAGTAAGTGAAATAAATCTGAATTTAGATTTAGGTGGAAATGTATCATTTGGCTCTTTCTCAGGGATAATAGAGGAAGTAAAAAATATTATTTTTGTTGAAACTCCTCTAGTTTGGAATTTCTCAGATTTTTTTAGAGATATTGCTCAAATTGAATCTCAGATGAGAATAGAGTTAGATTATCCCTATTTGATGAAAGATTTAAACTTTAAGCTTCATATCAAAAATGCATCTAGTGGCATTGATATAAAAAAGAAAATGACTGATTTAATGGGTGGAGAGTTTAAAAAAGATGAGATGGGTCGTTACTATTTTGATAAACAAGGACAACGAATAGAGTTAGTAAATACTGCTACAGGTATTAAGTATTTTGGACTTTTCCAAATTTTATCTCAAAATAATTATCTTAATAGAGACAGCATTTTAATTTTAGACGAACCAGAAGTACACCTACACCCCAAATGGCAATTAGAGATGGCTAAGATTATTGTGGAACTGGTATCTAAGGGTGTTAATGTCGTTGTAAATTCTCATAGTCCTTATATGATAGAGGCGTTAGAACGATACGGTGAAACATCAAAAATATTTATGGATTTTTATTTGGCAGAAGATGGATATATAGATAAGGTAGAAGATGATAACTCAAAAACAGGACTTTTCTCAAGAATA